>NZ_MUFE01000010.1:0-111197 GCF_001995415.1 Salinivibrio sp. AR647
AAGAGCAGGTCAAAAAGTGGGTAGGTTATCTTGGCACTCTGGCGGTTATCATCAACGGCACTGAAGTAGTCTTTAAATGTATCGATATCCACGGTATCTATCCCGAAATATTTTAGAATCAGCCTATATGATCACAGCCAGAGGTGATCGTCAAACCGATCTTTTTTTGGTCAAAAAACGTTCGCGATCTCGCCCTGGCTTTTCACCACAACAAAATCAAGTAGCCTTGCATTAATTGCGATGAATCCTGTGGCAATAAACGATAAAGAGCCGCCCAGTTAGCGCGGGCGGCTCATTTTTACTAGAAAAAGTAAAGGGGATCTCTTTTTCTGATTACGAGTATTTCATTGGTTCAGCTACTCATCATTTTTTTGCACTCTTCTGGCATGTCTTCCATGTTCATGCTTTGCATCATTTGCATGTGTTCTATCATCCTATCGTGATCCTTCATCTTATCCGCGTGAGATTGCTTAACATGCACTTTCTCATTTTGCGCGACATTGTGATGTCGATGCTGATCATCGATGGAACTTGTTGCTAACACCGGCATCGCAACTAGACCACTAAATAACACTGATACATATAACTTTTTCATAACATCACCTAACCCTTACTTATGCTTTGAACTGTTGATTGTTTTCAATTTTTTCCACCGATTGCTCGTTGGCTTCGGAGTCTTTCTTTTCACTTGGCATCATCATCTTCATCATTAAACCATGCATAGCTAAACAGATGATTARTGGAACAATCGCACTACTAAGGTATGCCCAACTAAATATCTCTTGGCTAGAAGAGAGAATAAATAATGGAATACCCACCATTAATAACGCGCATAGAACCATCATCCATCCATGACCTTTATGATGACCATTCTTGTGACAATCTGATTTTTTGCTTTTCATTCTCTTGCTCTCCAAAATAACTTTAACTCGTTTAACTGAGACTCAGTTTATCGCAACGCTTAGATCAGGAGTGGGGAGGGGTTCATGGCAATTTTGTCACCTTAGCCGTTTTTCTTACCCCAAAACCACCAGACTATAAACACGATTGCTGTAAGACCTAATATATTGACTAACATAGTATTACTCCTCATTGGTTGTAGAGGCTGAAGCTGGTGTATAAAAGCGCAAGCGATTAGCATTGGTTACAACAGTAACAGAGGACAGTGACATCGCAGCCCCAGCGATGATCGGACTTAATAGCCAACCCGTGAACGGAAACAGAAGCCCTGCTGCCACAGGAATACCCAAGCTGTTATAGATAAACGCCCCCCACAAGTTCTGCTTAATGTTTTTCATTGTGGCAGTACTGATCCCAATCACATCTGAGATACCGTGGAGTGAGCTGCGCATCAAGGTAATATCGGCACTTTCAATCGCGACATCCGTACCACTGCCAATAGCAAAACCAACGTCTGATTGAGCAAGTGCTGGCGCATCATTGATACCATCACCGACCATGCCGACAACATGCCCTTTCGCTTGCAACTGTTTAATCCAGTCAAGCTTATCCTCAGGCATCAATTCCGCATGATATTCATCAACATTCGCGAGTGATGCCACCGCCTTCGCTGTATTGTGGTTATCCCCCGTTAGCATCACGACATGAATGCCTTGCTGATGAAAACGATTTATCGCACTTCGAGCATCATCTCGAATCGGGTCACTGATACCGAACAGCGCTTGCACTTGAGCGCCTATCGCAAAATACACCACTGTGGTGGCTTCTTGCTCCCACTGCAATGCATGCTCTGTAACCAATTCAACATTGACGTTAAACTGTTTCATCAGCTTGCGATTGCCAAGCAACACGCGTTGACCCGCATACTGAGCCTGAACACCAAGTCCGGTTAATGACTCGAAATCTGACACTTCTGGTAAGCGCGCTTCATCACGCACCTCACTTTGAGTAAATGCGATTAACGCTTTAGCTAGCGGATGGTTAGATCCTTTCTCCAAAGCATTGACCAGAGGCAGAAACTCTGAATCATCTGACAACGAGACAAAATTTGTTACTTCAGGTTTACCTTGAGTAATCGTACCGGTTTTATCCAGTACGACGACATCCAACTCACTGGCTCTTTGTAACGCTTCTCCATTTCGGATTAGCCCGCCAAACTCGGCTGCCTTACCGACACCGATCATAGTAGAAATCGGCGTTGCTAGACCAAGTGCACAAGGGCATGCGATGATCAACACCGAGGTAGCTGCCACTATCATATAGACTAAGGAAGGTTGAGGGCCAAAGTTATACCAAACCAGCGCTGTCAGAATCGATAGAATCATCACGGTTGGTACAAACACTGAAGACACTTTATCGGCTAGATGGCTGATTGGTGGCTTTGAGTTTTGCGCGTTCGACACCATGCTGATGATCTGAGCAAGAACGGTATCACTGCCCACTTTCTGCGCCTCAAAAACGAAACTTCCGTGGTCATTAATCGTCCCGGCAGACACTGAGCTGCCCACTTGTTTAACAACAGGAATTGGCTCTCCAGTGAGCATAGACTCATCAATCGTTGTCTCGCCCTCTGTAATCACACCATCAACCGGGACTTTTTCACCGGCTCTAACCCGAATCAAGTCGCCTGTGATAACTTGTTCAATCGATAAAGACATCTCCTTGCCGTCACGAATCACCATGGCAGTTTTGACTCTCAAATCAAGCAAACGCTTGATAGCCTGCGAAGTTCTGCCTCGAGCCTTTAACTCAAGCGCCTGTCCTAAATTGATTAAACCAATGATCATGGCTGTAGCTTCAAAGTAGAGGTGCCTTGCACTTTCCGGAAGCCACTGCGGCCCGACAACGACCACCATTGAATAGAGCCAAGCGGTACCCGTTCCCAGCGCTATTAATGTGTCCATGTTCGCATTACGGTTCAGAAAGGCCTTCCAAGCTCCAGTAAAAAAGTGCTTGCCCGCACGGACTAAAATGAAAAATGTCACTAAACCTAAGGCCAACCATAGTAACTGCTCAGATTGCGTATTGACATTCATTGGTCCGCCGAACAGACCGTACACCATCAACGGTACTCCGAGACCAAGACCAATAACGCTTTGTTTTACTTTAAAGCGATACTCCTCAGATTCACGCTCTTCTTTGAGGTCATTTGCTAACGCCTGATCGACAATTTCTTCTGCGTCATATCCTGCGCCTTGTATCGCCTCAATTAGTACGCTGGCAGGCTGACTTGAAACCACGGTCGCCGTTCGATTCGCAAAGTTCACGTCAACAGAGTCGACACCTGACACCGATATAAGAGCACCTTCAATCGTGTTAACACAACTTGCGCAAGTGACACCGATTAATGACAGCTCGATACTGACATCCAACGCCTGTGTTGTTTTCACTTTGTTCGATTTAATTACATCCGTAGTTTGTGGTTGCGTGTCATCAGTCATATCGCTATAACCCAGTTCGACTAATACGCTTTCAATGTCATTGCCGTTCAAACTGCTATTCACAACCAATGTTTGATTTTCTAAATCAACAACCACTTGAGCAGCACCATCCAATGCACCTATCGCTTGAGTGATTTTACCCACACAGTGTTGGCAAGTAACATTAGATACTGATGTACGGTACTCTTGTTGCGTAGGTATTGAAGCCGCATAACCTAACTTTGCAAGGACTTCTATCGCGCTTTCTGGCAGCAACGTGGTTATGAGCTCTGCTCTGTTTTTCGTATCATTAATAGTGAAAGATACATCAGGGTCTCTTTCACGTAACCCATCTACAATTTTAGCGACACATCGGCCACAGTTAATGCCGGAAAGTGCTAGAGAATACTGTGTTGTGTTCATGTTAGTTTTCCTCGGGTAATACTTGATGGTGCTTCTCAGACCAGTCCTCGATTAAGCAACATAATGCGTTGCCGTTGGGCTCCATATCCGGTTTTTCATTCCACTCTGCGTAAGTTGCTTCCATCATGGCTAAATGGCGTTGTTGCTCTTCGATCTTTTGCTTGGTTTCTACGATTTTATCAGTCAGCATTTGCCTCACAGCTGGGCAAGGAGTCAGCCCTTGCTCGGAGTAATCAATGATTTCTTGAATCTGGCTAAGGCTAAAACCAATAGATCGCGCATGAGAAATGAACTTCAGGCGATTAACCGCACTTTGCTGGTACATCTTGTAGCCATTGTTGGGGTCTCGCTCTGCATAAAGAAGGCCTTTTCTAGTGTAAAACCTAACTGTTTCAGCAGTCACACCTGCTGCTCTCGCAATTTCAGTTGTCAACATAATCCATGCCTCTGAAGGTTTAACGCACATGAAACTTTATTCGTTTTATGTTGCTAGCCAAAAATAAATGCGACTAAAAATATAATCACAAACAACCCAATAAACAGTTTAAGTAACAACTTAGGGTCACTGCTCCCACCGTTTGGGGCTTTGTTACAACAACTCATAACTATCTCCAATTCGTTACCAATGTGTATTAGTTGTAGCTTAAAACCTATGTGTTAGACATAGGTCAAGCATATTGAGAAAAAATTTAAGAGGTATGTTATTGATGAGTAATAAATTGGGAGCTAATTACAATAATGTAATGAACTCTAAATGATTTGGGGGCGTGCGACGTGAGGTCGTATGAAGCGCTGTTCACCGCTTAACGAGTGAACCATCTGTATCACCAGATGAACCTAGGAGCCTGAATAAAGTAGCGGCTCTGACAATGTAACGAAGGTTGGTATCTGCCAATCGGGATTGAAATCGTGAGAGGACGATCCTCCTGATAACCACAAAATCGGGTGAGTGCTAGGTAGTCAGCATGATGAACATAAGTAAATCCGCGTAAGGTGCGTTAATCGATGAACAGCGGAAGTGGTTAATACGCTGTAGCCAAAAGGCACGAGAGTCGGAAAGAGATTGCCCCATGCTCTTTCGTGATCGTTGAACTCTCCGCACTATAGCGGGCATCTAAACTGACATTGCGCGACATACGGAACACGGTAAGCCTGTATCACTCCCTCTGGGAAAGCCTCTGTGGCCGATAGTGATGCAGGTATAGGATGTTGGAAAAAGCGAAGGCTGCATTGTAACGGTGCAGATACAGATCCTTATCTGATCACGAAAGTGAGCTGACTTCCGACTGGTCTCCCATTGCAAGAGAATTTGAAGAACTTTATTCAAGGAGAAAAGCAAATGATGATTTCAAAAGAAATTAGTGCCTCTCCTGACAGTGCTCAATGGCAATCCATAAACTGGAAAGCCGTTGAATCACATGTTTTAAAGCTTCAGATGCGTATTGCAAAGGCAACTAGAGAAGGTAAATACGGCAAGGCTAAGTCCTTACAATGGATACTGACTCACTCTCGCTCAGCAAAGCTTCTTGCTGTTAAGCGAGTATCACAAAACAAAGGTAGTAAAACGCCTGGAATAGACGGCGTTATCTGGAACACAGATACGCGCCGTATGAAAGCAGTCAATCAGCTGAGCAGAAAAGCGTATCAAGCCAAACCGCTCAAGCGTATCTACATCCCCAAGAAAAACGGCAAACTCAGACCACTTGGTATCCCCTGCATGGTCGATAGAGCGCAACAAGCGCTTCATCTTCTTGCACTAGAACCAGTATCAGAAAGTCTTGCTGACCCCAACAGCTATGGTTTTAGGCCAAACCGCAGTACTGCCGATGCTATAGCGCAGTGCTTCAAGTGCTTGGCTATGAAACGATCGGCTCAATGGGTTCTTGAGGGTGACATCAAAGCTTGTTTCGATAAGATCGGACATCAATGGCTGATGGATAACATTGCCATCGATAAACGTATGTTGGAACAATGGTTAAAGTCTGGTTTTATGGACAAGGGGTTGTTCTATCGCACTGACGAAGGAACGCCACAAGGTGGGGTCATATCCCCAACCTTGATGCTAATAACTCTTGCAGGGCTTGAGCAACGCATAAAGTCTACCGCACTCAAAAAGGGTGCAAGAGCCAACTTTATTGGATACGCCGATGATTTCGTCGTCACTTGTGCTTCAAAGGAAGTACTGGAGAACGATATCAAACCGTTGATTGCTGATTTCTTAACAGAAAGAGGCTTAACACTCTCCGAAGAGAAAACGCACATTACTCACATCAGCAGAGGTTTTGATTTCCTAGGTTTTAATCATAGGAAGTACAAAGGGAAGTTGCTCATTAAACCGAGCAAATCCAACACACTACTGTTCTTGAGTAATTTGCGCGAACTCATCAAAAAGCACGCAACCATCCCTGTTAACCAGGGCGAGATCGCGAACGTTTTTTGACCAAAAAAAGATCGGTTTGACGATCACCTCTGGCTGTGATCATATAGGCTGATTCTAAAATATTTCGGGATAGATACCGTGGATATCGATACATTTAAAGACTACTTCAGTGCCGTTGATGATAACCGCCAGAGTGCCAAGATAACCTACCCACTTTTTGACCTGCTCTTNCCCCTTTACGTTTTCTAGTACAAATGAGCCGCCCGCGCTAACTGGGCGGCTCTTTATCGTTTATTGCCACAGGATTCATCGCAATTAATGCAAGGCTACTTGATTTTGTTGTGGTGAAAAGCCAGGGCGAGATCGCGAACGTTTTTTGACCAAAAAAAGATCGGTTTGACGATCACCTCTGGCTGTGATCATATAGGCTGATTCTAAAATATTTCGGGATAGATACCGTGGATATCGATACATTTAAAGACTACTTCAGTGCCGTTGATGATAACCGCCAGAGTGCCAAGATAACCTACCCACTTTTTGACCTGCTCTTTGCTTCATTGTGCGCCGTTATTGCGGGCTCCAAAGGATGGTACGATATTCGGGAATACATCCTAGGCCACCATGATTGGTTTAAGCATAACGGCATGTTTAAAGACGGTATTCCTGCCGACGATACTATCGCTCGTGCCATCTCCACGATTGAACCGAGCGCCTTTCAAGCCTGCTTTATCGATTGGATGAAAGCCGTCCATCAAATGACGGATGGTCAGGTGGTCGCGATCGATGGTAAAACGCTGAAAGGCTCTTACAACCGTGAAGATAGAAGTAGTACGATCCACATGGTCAGTGCGTATGCCAGTGAAAATCATCTGGTGCTTGGCCAGCTTAAGACAGAAGAAAAAAGCAATGAAATCAGTGCAATTCCCGAGTTAATTCGCCTACTCGATTTACGCGGTGCGCTGGTCACCATCGATGCCATGGCCTGCCAAACGACGATTGCCAAGACGATTCTTGAGCAGGGTGGCGATTACTTATTAGCGGTGAAACAAAACCAGGGCAAGCTAGCGAACGCGATCACTGAGGCATTCAGTGAGCAACGTCGAACCTTCAATGACGATGTCGAGTTTGAATATGGTCACGGTCGTATTGAATCACGTCAGTGCTATGTGCTTGATAAAGCGTATTTATTAGGCGACTTTACCCGTTGGCGATCACTACAAAGCCTTGTCATGGTTGAGTCTCTGCGTGTTGAAAAAGGGCGTCCGATGTCGCTGGAGTATCGTTACTATATCAGCTCAAAATCACTGACTGCCGATGAGGCAAGCCGTGCCATCCGCTCGCATTGGGGCATTGAAGCCATGCACTGGGTGTTAGATGTCAACATGGGTGAAGACGCCTGCCAAATTTATAAAGACAATGGGGCCGCGAACTTTGCCTGTCTGCGACACATGGCCTCAAACATGGTGCGGGCAGAGCCGACCAAGATCAGCTTGGTGGCCAAACAGAAGCGCTGTCTCATGAATCCCAGCTTCTTAGAGAAGGTTTTAGCCGCAGGCATACCGACGATGGTTGAAAAATGAACACTCATGCGCTCGCCCTGNAATTTATAAAGACAATGGGGCCGCGAACTTTGCCTGTCTGCGACACATGGCCTCAAACATGGTGCGGGCAGAGCCGACCAAGATCAGCTTGGTGGCCAAACAGAAGCGCTGTCTCATGAATCCCAGCTTCTTAGAGAAGGTTTTAGCCGCAGGCATACCGACGATGGTTGAAAAATGAACACTCATGCGCTCGCCCTGCCCTGTTAACGATCTTATCAAGCTGATAAATCCGAAACTCAGGGGCTGGTCGAATTACTATCGACACTGTGTTGCGAAACAGGTATTCGGATATGTAGGTCACAAGCTATTCCATACGCTATGGCACTGGGCTAAAAGGCGTCATCCAACAAAATCTAGAACTTGGATCGCCCTTAAATACTTCATCAACCGTCAAGGTCAATGGCAATTTCACGGTTGGCAGAAGATCATGAATATGGATTGTCAGTTCAATCTGTTTCAAATAGCTAAGGTACCAATAGAGAGACATGTGAAAATCAGGAGTGCCGCTACGCCTTTTGATCCTCAATACCAAGAATACTTGGCTAAGAGAAAATCAAAGAAGCAATGCCGAAACTCTTGGCATGAGCCTGCTYTCGCTGCTTTATAAGTTGCTGGGTGCCAATCGGTGCCTTCGTGAAGGCTTGAGCCTAGTGCGGTGAAAGTTGCACGCTGGGTTCTTAGAGGGACGACACTTGGTAACAGGTGTCGTCTACTCGACACTTCGGATTCAGATAGTGCCACGAATCACTTAACCACATAGCTAAAAACACTAGAGTTTCTCAGCAACCCTCCCAGCCCAGTCTAAGATAGATTCAGTTGGAATACCTGTCGGGTGCCCCTCTACTGACTTAGGGTGAGATATACCAATATGCTTTTTGAAGCCAAACATGGCATCCATTTCTTGTGTTGGCCATCCCAGAGACTTTGTCACTACGCCTTTTTTGATTCGAGAAAACTGCTCTTTCCAATTGCGAGTATCAATCTGCCGTATACATTTTGTGGAGATCCATTTACTCAGGCCTGTTACATCAACTTCGAGCAAGTAATTCACACGACCATTTCGCTCCACGACAACGCAACGAATCGTTCTCTTTGCATCAGAGTCAATCAAGTGGCATTTACTACGTCCAACCTGATCCAGCTCATGAGTGTACGAGTCAATGATTGTACAGGCGTATTTTTCCTCTAGCATTTGCACCATCATGTTAAAGGCCGTAAAACGAGAAGCATACTCCTCCGATCGATCAGTGCAATCTTGCATACCTCCTCCCATGTCTGCCGAAGGTATCTCACCATTACTACTAGGCTCATTGGTACTGACCTGATCACCAGCTTTCTTAGCTGCATCTTTGCTACTATCTGGCCGATGACTCCTTTTGGGGGTTGTTGCTTTCGACGTTGAAAAACGATTTTTAAACCTTACTGAGCAGGTATTTTCACCTAGTAAGAATGCATGGTTAGCATCGGAAGCCTCACGATCATCATCGATAATATGATCTTCTGGACGCTCGTATGGTTCAGGGCCTTTGCCACCAATGGTTGGCTCTTGGCCTTCATCTGGATGCGTAAAAGACGGGTTATGGAAATAGACCCTAGACGGCATTTGAGCATTAATTTCAATATCCGTGATCTTTTCAACCAGAAAGTAGCGGCCACTTGCATCAAGCCTGCCTTCGTATTCGAAAGACCATCCAGCCATTTGGGGAGGATCGAAGTGAAATAGCCAACGCTTATACCCCGCAGATACATCTCGGTCCTTTTCGACGTTGAAATATCTAAAAATCGACTCAAATGAACGCTTTGCATTACTATCAACAAGTAACCAGCTCAACATTGCTCTTGTTGCTGAATCATTGAATGCCGAAGGAGGAAAGTTTGATGTTTGCAACACTTCGATATTGGCATAGTCCTCCTTGGTGTTAACTTCGACCTTGAAGTCTGTAAGCAAACGAGAAGACATTAATGACGCTCGCGATAAGTAAGAGCTGGCATAAAATAGGACCCTTGCCAACTCTAGCTGAGGAATAATCAGTTTAGGGGCAGCGCCTCGGTCTAATACAAATGCATGTTGCGCTGACTCTTTCTTTCTCAAAGACTCTGCTGACTCTGAGTCGGGGAACTCACTCAAGTTACTGTGTCGAAGGAGCTCATTACTTCTAAATTTATGACGCCCTCGTTTAGCGTAACTTTCTGATAACCTTCTTTGATTAATTATTTTTCCTCGATACAAAGCAGGAACGTTAGAAAATGCAGTCGCATGAAAATTATTTTTCTGCTGTGGGGGATAGCACCAAACCTCAATTAAAGGCCGGTAAGACTTATCACTTTCCCGCACCAATATCTTACCAGTATGAACTACACGCACATCATCATCACACTTGTAAAACCTCGCTCCCATCAGTACATCCTTATTTTAGATTTGATCCCGTGGCTACCCAGCCAAGTAAGTCGTCGACAATTGGCACTATTCTTTCTTTAGGAAGGCTTGCTGAACGCATCAATTGCCAGCGACTCATTCCTGAACCTGTTTTTGATTTTGCGATTACAGCTATGACTAGCCGACGAGCTTAAAACTCAAAGACGCTTTCTTGATACCGATTCAAAGCAAAAGATAGCAAGGGTAATAAGTTCAGTTTTTTGCTCACCGAACCGTAATCATCTAGCTGCTTAAGTAAGAAATTTTTGCTTCTTCGAGGACCATCAACAACAGTATCTAATCGTTCTACAATCCTAATAAGCTGCTTAGTTAGTGATCGGTCTCTTGCTCTCCAATCTACTTTTTTCTGCCTTACATGAGGTTGGGATTGATGGACTCGATTGAAAGCTAATAGCCAATCTCTATCATTTCGGTACAGCCAAGCATACAGTGCACCACCACCAGGAAGTTTGCGTGCTCTCTTAACCGGGAAGTGACGCCACAGCTCACGTTTTTCTTCACTTGGATTTGGCACAAGCTGAGCATTGTCCTTCGGGATCGATACCGTCACTTTATCTTTTGATTTTACTTCTTTTATGATCTCACTAGCCGACATTTCAGGAATAAAAGCACACCAAACCGTTAAGTGCTGTAGATAGCTAAAAGCTTTACGATGACGGCGAAATAACGTGCGAAGCCAGTTAGTATCTCTATCAGAATTGATGGTTAGCTCAGGGGTAACGATCTTGCTTACAACTAAGTCCGCAATCTTATCGTGAGCAACCTGTTTAGGGCCTTTTCCACACCCAAAGTCGTGTGCTAGATGATTGTAGAAAAGGCTCCATTGATGCTGAGTCGGGGAGCCTTGGGCTGGTAAACACATTACCTCTTTAGCTTTGCTCGCTAAGTAAGCAAACCGCTGCTCTGTTATATTCTGGTGGTTACATAAAAAGGGCTGACATTGTATTCGGCCACATGCATGGTACGTGTGCCGACTATCATGGTAAGAGGTTGTCGATTTATTCAGAAGGCCGTGCTCAGGGCAATAAGGTAAGGATGGTAAAAACCACAACCTAGACCAATAACTTTCCCCAAATTTTTGTTTTTGCTCCGCGACACAAGCTGGGCAAACACAAAAATCATCTGATGTTTTTACAATAGAAGCTGGGGCTCCTAGCATTAGATGAACAGAGCCCTTAGCGCAATGTTCCATTCGCTCCATCGCTCTAACCCTAATGCTTTCGTCAACAAAAGGAGCGTAAATCGGGAACATTGTATGTTCATAAATAAGCTGTTGGACGTCAAATCGTCCCGTGTTAACTAGCTGCTCTGATATTGAAGATAAATGACTAGGCAGGTCAACTGTCGCAATCACTTTTCTGTCACCATACACTTCATCTAGTAGCTGTTTAGAGCTTGTTATCGCACTGCGAATTCCAGCTCTAGCTACTAAGCTATAGATTAATTCATCTGGGTAAGGGACAGGGAAGCAACGCAATATTAAACCGCCTTTTCTAGTAATGACTGAATGTCTAGAATCAGACCCGAATTTGACATTGCGGTGTACACTTCGCTATCAGAATCAGATTGAGAGTGAACAAACCTCAAATCCTCACTATCAAGGGTATGCCATTGCGCCTGTTTAATTGAGGAGGCCCTCTTGCCTTTACTTGGCTTAGGCTCTTTTTTAGATAGTAACTGTTCAGGGTTAGTGAGTTGCTCATGTACCAGTGGCAGTAAGCTGACCCATGTCAAATCTGGATTCAGGTCAAACAGCTGTCGTATTACAGGAGCTAAAAGTGTTGAGTCAAACTCGTCTTTTAGGGCCATATATACACGTCGCTCTTCATCGGTTCTGAGCTGTTGATATGCAAACTCCTCTGGTGTCTGCTTAACAGTTGTTGCTACCTGTTTTTGTAACTCAAGTAACCTTTTATCAGTATTGCTTAGTTTAAGATCTGAAAACTTAATCATTTCTTCAACATCACCTGAGCGAAGCGCTGCTAGCATTGGATGAACAGGTTTTAATTCATCCTCATAAACTTGTTGCATTAATTTAGGTGTGATCCTTTCTACTTTTGTCGCTATTGCTCTCAACTGACACAAGACATATAGCTTAACCACAATATCTAGAACACCTTGGCTCAGGTCATACCATAGAGAACGAATGTCATCCGACAGCACCTCATCACGTTTTTGTAGCCATTGAAGAGTCCATAACTTATCCGTGAGCGCTTTCCATTCTCTTCCTTCTTCCATTGGATCCCAAAAAATCGCTCCAAGACCAGAGCCTCGCCTTGCAGATCTCATATCAGCCTCAAATATCTCACGAGCTCGTGGTGTCCCGACCAAAATCACAGGAAGACCAATGGTATTTACTAACGTCACAAAGAAATTGAGCATTTTCTCAGAGCCACCAGAGCGAGAACGACTAAGGTGCTGTATTTCATCAATAATAAGAACACCTACTGCGTGAGCATTTGCAACCTGAGCCATTGCTGCTAAAAGTGTTTCAATACTCGGTCTTTTGCTCATCGAGTATTGTCTTTCGTAATTTGATGTGCCTAACGCTCTATCCATCGCACGAAAAAAGTTCAAGCACAGCTCTTTAAGTGATCCATCATGGGAGCAGTCAATTTTTAGATAGACGACTTGCTCAAGGTTTCTGTCAGGGTGGTAAATAACTTGAGGGTATAACGACAAAAGCTGCTTGATCGCTGTTGTTTTGCCATTACCGCTACATCCAATCAATGTCATACTTTGGGCTGTAGAACTAACTTCCGTGAACTTTATCGCCTTTAAATCACCAGTTAATACACGTTCGTAACCATTTTGTATATGTCTTGCCCAATCACCTGTTTCGGGGTTTCTTCCAACATAACCACGCCGTATCATCAGTGACAGTCGTTCGTGCAACTGTATGTGCTGACTGAGGGGTTGAAAAAAATCATCAATAACACGACAGATACTATGCGCTCTTTCAATACCATTTCGATGGATATCTTCTGCGGTACACCTCAACGAGCCCTTTAGAGCACTCGAGTCGTCCAAGAAACTATTTATTGGTGGTAGTGCCTCTATCAGCGGGTTACCTCGATAAGCTGAGAGTGTTGCACCTTGATAGACTGCAACTACACGATGATCTTGATTTCTCTTCATCAGCTATCACCCTCATCATCAAAGAGCTCCGGTATGAAGTCAGGCAGTTGATAACTTTCCTCCTCTCCATGTATAGGTATAACCGGTGCAACTTCTTCTTGTTTTGCCCTCGCGGGCTGTATTGCTAGTTCCTTTCTCTCTTGCTCTCGCGCATTCCGTTTATTGCCTTTGATGTCATTTATCTTTTGCGCGTTGCTCAATGTACTGGTTTTACGATTTTTTGTAGCTTTCTTCAGTTTCTTTTCAAGAAGATCATCAAAATCTCGTTCTACGGGTGCAAATTGATACTTAGCTTCAGCTAAAATCTGCTTTTGATCTGCTTGACGCTCCCATACTTGATACCAAGTTAGATCACGGAACTCTCTACTTCGACTAGAAAGATCACAAACCAAAAATGTATTTTTTCCTTCTTCAGGAAACAGATATATGTGATTAGCAGAACCAAGCTCATAGGCTGCAAATAGTTTTTTAGGTCTAGACACTTCCGAAGAACGGTGCATCCAACCTGTCTGAATAATTTCTTTTCCTGTGTAGGTTAATCCCCATAACTTTATGCCCAATTCAGATACAGTGACTTTTTGACGAGGTAACAGCAGTATTTTTGCAATATCCGTATCAATAGCTCGTAAACGCCCAGTACGATTCTGTAGGCCCCACCTCCAAAGCTCAATAGGGATCGATGGAAGGCTTTCTGGCATATCAGGAGCACGATCGTACTTATCCAATGGCTTGTTTAAGTTGTGAGCAAGTATTGAATAGAGCAGTATTTCAATAAAGTCTGATCTCGCCACAGCAGCTTCAACTCTATAGTCTCTTTCACCATGCTTCTTAACCTTGTTACCAGTTACGACACCTGGCATATAGGGCTTGAACTTAGCCTGCAATGTACCAAATGATCTCTCGACAATGCCTTTAGCATCGCCTCTTCGAGGTGGAGCACTTTCAAGGCGAACACCAATAGCATCAACCAAATAATTTGCTTGATGGCTCATCAATTCGCCACGATCAGCCAGCAACACATCGGGAATGCCTATGCATGGCCACTGTTCTTCTGAAATATTGATACCATATTTTGCGCAAGTTTCTATTTTGCTGCTAAAGCTGCATATCAGTGCTTTCATTGCAACGGGGAAAGATGGGTTATCGAAGCCAATATAAAACCCTGCAACCATACGGCTAAAAACATCAATGACCATATAAATCGTCGGCCGACCGATAACCTTGTCTGCATCGTCATCATCGACCAAGTAAATATCTGCAATGGTGGCATCAATCTCATATCGACTCCCTGGGCCTAAAGCTTGCTCGGTTGCAGTTCCATGTAGTGGCCTAACATCTTTATTGTAATTGCCTTGAGGTGTTTGAACGGTAAGCTTTGTGACATTGCTATACTCGGTTTTGTAGAAGTATCTAAATTGGCGGAGTGTTGGAATTTCATGCTCTTCAACACCTGGGTTCTTTAACTTATATGCTTTTGAAAACTTTCTATGTGCATAAGCAACGGAGTTCCCTTTATCATTCATCAAATATTTATCACAAATAATTCGGAACTGTTTTCTGATTTCTTCAGTGACTTGTTTGCCATCACCGACACCGTAAACCCTAGACTTACCAGCTTTATTTGTTGTGAAGTTTCTTCTCTTTCCGGCAGCGCCTGAGTTTTTGTAGTCTGGTATTAGGGCATTTTTTATTTGTCCACGCTGCCAATATCTCCGAACTAAACGATAGATGGTCGATTTGGTTTTATTTGAATTGGCAACCGCATGACTAACCCTTTTTGCTCGAACCCTTTTGTCAAATGCTCCTTCACCATCTACGATAGGCTTAATCAAATCAAAGTCGTTCTGCCTTTTCTGATATGCATTTGACTCTTTGGTCCAAGACTCTCCTTGAAGGTATGAATAAGGGTCCGGAATTTTTTCTATACGCCCTTCATCAACCCAGTTACGGCATTCATCAAAATAGACTCTTTCCGGTAAACCTTTATCCTCATCAATAGCAATCCAATAGAAGTAATTTGTCTCGGTAAAAAGCACGCGGTAAGCCTTACCGTCAAACGCTAGAGTTTCGTTAACTGGCCACATTACGATGCCCCCCGAACAAAGAAACGCTTCTAAACGCAATTTCTTTCGCTTTCAAACGATGAAATGGTAAACGAATATCGAACGTTATAAGCCTTGCTGCACACATTAAACGAATATCATAAAGCGACTGACCAAGATCTTGCTGGTATGCCATGTCATACTCTTTACACAGATCAACGACTTTTCTTTCTGGGTGTTGAACAAAATAAGCACTGATATGCCCAAAAGTAAGCGATAGCTCATCCGTTATTACTTCATCAAAGTACCCCTTAACCCCGTATAACCACTCAATATTCGATACGACTGTTTTGTCTATCTCTTTATCTGTTACGAGGAACCAGGGGATTCTTTTTAGCTGCCAATAACGGCGTTCTATTTCTAGCTTCTCAATAGTTCTCGGATCTTTTAAGTCTTTGGAATATTTTGCTTGAATAGCGAACTTGGGCTGAGTTTTAGAAGCGGTGCTAACCAAAAAGTCAGAGGACATGACAAGATTTACCCCTCCTTGCGAAGGGTGCCAAAGTTGACCGTCCTTGGAAATATTGAGAGTGTCATCTCTGTTGAGTGGAAACTGCTCACGAATGTCTGTTACGGCAGGGTTATGGTCTAGAAGGAGAAAGACTGCGAACTCAAGATCCGATAGTACATGATGAATCCGCCCCGTTAGGTGAGAGTAAACTCTCTGAGATCGACCTTCTGAAGGAACCTCATTGACATACAGCCACGGCTTATAGCCAGAAAGCCTTCCTGCACCTCGGCCTTCACTTATCCGCTTGATGATCTGCTTTTCAGTTAAAACGTACTTTGATTTTGCCATAACAAAAACCCGGTCAACTTTTAATCAGTTTAACCGGGTTTAAAAAGTTTTCAACTTTAGTGGTACAGTTTCAAACTTTAATGTCACAGTTCCAAACTTTAATGTCTACCGACAGTCCTGCCACCTTTAACCGAGACTGCCCAGAAGAATGCGGATAAGCCTAAAGCCTACGATAATACCGCCAACCGTAAGCTTCTCGACTCAAAGCGGGTGTCGTCATTAGAGGCTGAGAACATTGAATTAAAAGCCAAGGTTAAAGTGATTGAAAAGCGACTTGAGCGCTTTTGTGCGCTATCTGAAACCTTATCCGAAATGGGGTTGATGCCACGATGAATACCGCTTTGTATGAAGACCAAATGCGTGTCACCAGTATCCCTTATCGATCGACCAAGATGGTGATATTCAGCGGTGTACCGCTGGCGAAAGACTCTTACAAAACCAATAGTGGGAAGTATTACGTCACCATCAAAGCCGACCCCGATAGCATCCCTGTGCTTCCAACGCTAGGTCAGCATTGGTCAGTCAAAGGTGCTCGCCAGATAGAAGATATGGAGATGGGTGATTATGTAATGCATCAGCACACTTATGAATCACCCAAGCGTATTGAATGCACTTTACCCGAAACAAGTGAGCAACTGATACGCTTTATCACCAGAGAAAGTGACTTCAAGGGTATTGGCGAAAGCAAAGCTAGGGCGGAAAGAGAAATTCATATCGTTGGGAGTAGCGATGATATGAAGCGTATTACCGAAGCACCGAGTCACTCTCACAGGCGGAATAGTTACCTGAAAGAGCTACTGAAATAAGCATTTTGAACTCATACTGGCTTAAGTACGTTACGATAGACAGTTGTTACATAAAGGTAATTTCTTCTTTGACTAAGCTACTCTAACGTCTTTAGTATGACGTTATCGAAATTGTGTTAGAACATAGGAAAAAAAATGGCATCACCATTAGCAGATCTTGATGAGCTTGTTTTGAAGTGTCGGGATGATAAGGCCAAAAAGTATATCAAAGAAGCTGTTGAATGTTACAAATCAGGTGCATTTCGTTCATCCATAGTTTCTACATGGATTGCAGTCACTTTCGATCTAATTGATAAGTTTAAAGAGCTATCGGCTTTAGGTGACAAAGAAGCTGAAAAACAAGTCGAGGAACTTGAAAAAGCAAGGAGAATCAATGACATCTCAAGATTTTTGCAACTCGAACGAGAAATTGTAGAAGTAGCCAGAGATAAGCTTGAGCTAATTTCACATACCGAAAGCGTGGACTTAGAGCGCCTCCAAGAAGATAGGAATCGTTGCGCACATCCTTCAATGAATCTCGAAGGTGAAATATTCAACCCATCGGCTGAGCTGGCGAGGTTGCATATAAGGTCAGCGGTTAATCACTTACTTCAATTCCCACCTTCACAAGGCAAGTATGCTCTAGAGCGTTTAATTTCTGAAGTAGAGTCAAAGTATTTTCCGACAAGGAAGGAAGATATACTGTTAACACTCAAAAGTAGCCCACTTATTAAGCCAAGACATAGCCTTTTGAGAAATGTGATGGTCGTACTTTTTAAAAAGGCACTAGACCCAGAAATAGATGCCCTTTTAAAAATGAAGATCCATTCAGTTATCGATGCTATTGGTATACTACACAAAGTGCAATACGATGAAATTCTTAATAAAGATCTATCTCGGATAGTTCAGCAAGTGCCAGACAAAGAATTGAAGTATGCCATAGACTTGTTGGTGAACATTGATGACTCATGGGTATACTTAGACAATGTGGTACAACTTAAACTAACTTCATATGTGTCTGATCTTCCGTCGGAAGATTTCGATCACTTCGAACAGTTGTTAAACTATAAGCCTTTACAGAAATCTGCCGAAAAACGCTTAGGCAGAGCCACAATGAGAGAGTTAAGAGATATCATCCCATTTGATATAGATGACAGAATAATCGATCGAATGATCGATATATACGCTCTTTCCAATAATTTTTATGACGCAAACGGCTGGGTGGAAGAAACAAGGAGCTATGTTTCTGATTTCTCGGAGGGGCATATAAGAAAGATTATTAATGTTGCCTCAGAAAACAATCAGATTACGGGTAGTAATGAGTTCCCTAAACTGGTTCGCGCAATTCGAACTCGAAAGGTTATTACCGATCAAGAACTCAATGAATTACTGAAGAAAAATGGAATCGAAGATTTAGTTGTAAAACTAACCCCCTGAACTAACTTAACAAGTGAATATTGATTGGAGAAGTAGTTTGTCTTGAACCTTTTCATAGCGATACCTCAGGCTAGTCGTAAACGCAAAATTATCAAAACTATTAACATACACTTTCCAAAAACGTGTCCAAAAAGATGGTCAAGAAAAATCATAAATGCCTAGCGAGTAGTGAGCTGCGCGAGCGTCAGGAGTGGCTTTATTATTTTACTTTACCATCATTCCCTTAAATACCCTTTTGGCAGGGTGATGGTTTCACGCAGTGAGACCATCGCCTTGCTAAGCATTCAGGGACAAAAAAACGTACACACAATTATACATAGTATGTACGTTTGTAAGCCTTAGTCAAGGCATTACCAGTAAAGCTCTTCTACTCACTCACTCGCTAATAGACATAGTTTTTACTGTATACTCCCGGAGTGGGCTTTTTTGCGTTTATCTACAAGCCTAACGCATACTTCAATACATGTTTTTTCACCGGGCCGCTGTGTTCAGCCAGTTTAAACACCGCATTACGTGCCAGTTTTAAAGGCGTGATTCGGTTACTAAACGCGGCATAAAATACATCCATCCCGGTTTGCATCACCATGTTATCCGTACGGCGTGCTTTTTCGTACGCCGCTAACGTTGACTCTGCTTGCCATTGTGCGCCTGCATCGGCACAGGCATCCAGCAACGCGCTCACGTCTTTGAAGCCTAAGTTCACCCCTTGCCCCGCGAGCGGGTTAATGGTGTGGGCGGCATCTCCCATGACTACTACGCCGTTACGATGGTATTGCTGGGCATGACGACGCGTTAGCGGAAATGCGCCCCAGTTGATGGGGGTGACATCACCCACTTGTGGTGGGAAATGGCTCACTATCTCGGCTTCAAGCTGCTCAGCATTGAGCTGACACAACTGTTGAACTCGCGCCGGGCTGTCATACCACACTAATGAGGCATTGTTGCCGCACAATGGCAGTAATGACCGCGGCCCTGAGGGAAAGAATTGCTGCCAGGTAATATCTTGTTGGGGCGCGGCCGTTTCGACATGAATTAACATGCAATGCTGACGATAATCCCAGCTGGTAAGACCGATTTGCGCGTAATCTCGCACTTTCGAGTGGGCACCGTCGGCACCAATCAACCAGGACGCTTCTAGTGTTTCGCCACTGTCTAATTGGAGTTGATGCAGACCGCCCGCCTGCGTCATACCCGTGATAGAGGCCGGTGAGACAAGGTGCAAATTGTCAAAACGAGCAAACTGTTGCCACAAGCCGAGTTGAATCAAGCGGTTCTCGACCATATATCCTAACTGTGGTAATTCGAGTTGGTCGGCACTGAAACACACACGGCTGTCTTCTGCTTCCCAGGTTTCTAATCGTCGATAGGGACAGACTCGCATTGCTTCAATGTCGGCCCATGCGCCTAAGTCTTGAAGCAAACTGACAGACGCATGAGATATCGCAGAAACCCGTAAATCCATCGGTTGTGACGCATGGAAAGGATCCGGTTCTTGGCGTTCTATCAATGCCACCTGCCGACCTTGGCGGGCAAGTCCTAATGCGGCAGCGGCACCGACCATGCCACCGCCGACAATAATAATTTCAAATTGATTCATGACTGTCTCTTTGTCCCGTTAATGCCAGCATTCTACTGAAGGTAAACGAGAATTCGATATCAATCCGATCAAAGTGGGGGCAAATTCGCTTTTCCGATCTCGTTTTGCGGCGTCGGCTCAATCACTTATCCAGATTGACACCATTTCTCCCAGCCTGTGATCTGGTCAGCGATATAGGAAAGCAGTACAATACGCGGCTTGCCAAGCTGATTGACTGATTAAAAACCATACAGCTTGAAAGGGTAATGTCGACCATAAGATTAATAATGAGCGTGAAGTTACATGGCTAAGAAACTGCTGATCAAAACCTGGGGTTGCCAAATGAATGAGTATGACTCATCCAAGATGGCAGATCTGCTAAATTCTGCCGGTGGCTATGAGCTGACCGAACAACCAGAAGACGCAGATGTTCTCCTCCTCAATACCTGTTCAATTCGTGAAAAAGCACAAGAAAAGGTATTCCACCAACTGGGGCGTTGGAAAACACTCAAAGACAAGAATCCAGAGCTGGTGATCGGCGTTGGTGGTTGTGTGGCAACCCAAGAAGGCGATCACATCCGCGAGCGTGCGCCTTATGTGGACGTCATTTTTGGCCCCCAAACGCTACATCGCCTGCCTGAAATGATAAAACAATCACGTGGCGATAGCGGCACAGTGATGGACATTACCTTCCCAGAAATTGAGAAGTTTGACAGTCTGCCTGAGCCGCGTGCCGATGGCGCAACAGCGTTTGTCTCCATTATGGAAGGCTGCTCGAAATACTGTACGTTCTGTGTTGTGCCGTATACGCGCGGCGAAGAAGTGAGCCGTCCGCTCGACGATGTGCTGTTCGAAATTGCCCAGCTTGCCGAGCAAGGTGTGCGTGAGGTAAACCTGCTAGGCCAGAATGTAAATGCCTATCGCGGTGAGACCCATGATGGCGACATCTGTACCTTTGCTGACTTACTGCGCTATGTCGCCGCTATCGATGGTATTGATCGCATTCGCTACACCACCAGTCATCCGGTTGAGTTTACCGATGATATCATTGAGGTGTATCGTGATACGCCAGAAGTGGTGAGCTTTTTGCACTTGCCGGTACAAAGTGGCTCTGATCGAATCTTGACCATGATGAAACGCCCGCACACGGCGATTGAGTACAAATCCAAGATCCGTAAGTTGCGTCAGGCACGTCCCGATATCACCATCAGCTCAGACTTTATCGTCGGCTTCCCGGGAGAAACCGAGCAAGACTTTGAAGCGACCATGAAGCTGATTACCGATATCGACTTTGATATGAGCTTCAGCTTTGTGTATTCACCTCGCCCAGGGACGCCAGCGGCAGATATGCCTGACGACACACCAGAGCAAGTGAAAAAAGAACGCCTGTACCGTTTGCAGCAGCAAGTGAACAGCCAAGCGATGCGCTATTCACGTATGATGCTAGAAACCGAACAACGTATCTTAGTCGAAGGGCCATCGCGTAAGAATCTTATGGAGCTGCGCGGCCGTACTGAGAATAACCGAGTGGTCAACTTTGAAGGCTCTGTCGATTTGATTGGCCAATTTGTTGACGTAAAAATTACTGAAGTGATGCCAAACTCGCTCCGCGGTGAGCTGGTTCGTACCGAAAAAGATATGGACTTGCGTGTCGCCGTCTCGCCAACCGAAATCATGGCGAAGACGCGCAACGAAAACGAGCTTGGTGTTGGTGTATACACGCCATAACGCGTTCATCAATTCAACGGCGTCGGGTGACCGGCGCCGAAAGCGAGGATAATCTTGTCTAAAATCATCTCTCTTGACCTTACATTAGAACCTGCCGACAACACCCGTCTTGCCAACTTATGTGGCCCGTTTGACGATAATATCAAACAACTAGAGCGCCGCTTGGGTGTTGAAATTAGCCACCGCCATAATGCCTTTACGGTGATGGGCAAACCTCACACCGCCAACGCCGCCGTCGACATCTTAAAGCGGCTGTATGTGGATACGGCTCCCGTGCGTGGCAGTTCGCCCGACATTGAGCCCGAAGCCATTCATTTGGCGATCAAAGAGTCTGGCGTGTTAGAACAGAACACCGAATCGAGCATCCCTTACGGTAAAGAGATTAACATCAAGACCAAAAAAGGGGTGATCAAACCGCGCACACCAAATCAGGCGCAATACATCGCCAATATGGTCAATCATGACATTACTTTTGGCATTGGTCCGGCGGGCACAGGTAAAACCTACCTCGCCGTCGCAGCCGCGGTAGATGCACTTGAGCGCCAAGAAATTCGCCGTATTTTGCTGACACGTCCTGCGGTAGAGGCCGGTGAAAAACTGGGCTTTTTGCCCGGCGATCTCAGCCAAAAAGTCGATCCTTATCTGCGCCCTTTGTACGATGCCTTGTTTGAAATGCTTGGCTTTGAGCGGGTCGAAAAACTGATTGATCGTAATGTGATCGAGGTAGCACCGCTGGCTTATATGCGTGGCCGAACCTTGAATGATGCTTTTATCATCTTAGATGAAAGCCAAAACACCACGGTCGAGCAGATGAAAATGTTCCTGACTCGGATTGGCTTTAATTCACGGGCCGTCATCACCGGTGACGTTACCCAAGTCGATTTACCGCGCAATGCCCGCTCAGGGCTACGCCATGCGATTGAAGTGCTGTCTGACGTGAATGAAATTAGCTTTCACTTCTTCCAAGCCGACGATGTGGTGCGCCACCAAGTGGTTACCCGTATTGTTCAGGCCTATGATAAGTGGGAAGCAGAAGATGCGAAGGCACGCAAAGAGGCTGAAGCACGTCGCCGAGAAGCGCGTGAAGCACAGCAAGTCGCGGTGCAACCAACCTCTATCCCACCACAGGACCCATCATGAGCTATTACGTCGATGTGCAGGTCGCCTGTGATGAC
Organism: Salinivibrio sp. AR647; assembly: GCF_001995415.1. Taxonomy (NCBI): domain Bacteria; kingdom Pseudomonadati; phylum Pseudomonadota; class Gammaproteobacteria; order Vibrionales; family Vibrionaceae; genus Salinivibrio; species Salinivibrio sp. AR647. The sequence goes on from NZ_MUFE01000010.1 coordinate 22,962, forward strand.
GAACAGGGGCTGCCCAGTGATGACCAGCTTCAAGCTTGGTTTGAACATGCAATACGCGAAGCCAAGCCTCAAGCGGAAGTGACGATCCGGATTGTGGATGAAGGTGAGAGCCAGAGTTTAAATCGCGACTATCGTGGCAAAGATAAACCGACGAATGTGTTATCTTTCCCCTTTGAAGCACCTCCTGGGGTAGACATAGATTTACTCGGTGATCTGGTGGTATGTCGCCAAGTTGTTGAGCAAGAGGCACAGCAGCAAGGCAAAACGCTGATGGATCACTGGGCACATATGGTCGTCCATGGTAGCTTACACTTATTGGGCTACGACCATATTGAGGATGATGAAGCCGAGCAAATGGAAGCCTTGGAACGAAAGATCCTGGCAACCATGGGGGTCAGTGACCCTTATGCGAATGACTTCATTGAGCGTTAACTAACTGAATGAAATTGAATGAACGACGATAATTCGCAAAACGCAGACGGTCCGAGTAGGAAGACCTTCTTCGAACGGCTGGGTCAGTTTTTCCAAGCTGATCCAAAAGACAGACAAGAACTGGTGGACGTATTTCGCGACTCAGAGCAAAACGCCCTGATCGATCAGGACACCCGGGATATGCTGGAAGGTGTGATGCAAATCTCTGACATGCGTGTGAGAGATATCATGATACCCCGTTCGCAGATGGTAATCGTTGAACGATCGCAGTCATTGGAAGCGATCATTAATATTATTATTGATGCCCAACACTCACGTTATCCTGTGATCAGTGATGACAAAGACCATGTTGAAGGCATCTTGCTTGCGAAAGATTTGTTGCGCTATCTGCGCCCCGATGCTGAAGATTTCGACATTGAAAAGGTCTTACGCCCTGTTGTGGTGGTACCAGAGAGTAAGCGGGTTGACCGTCTACTTAAAGAGTTCCAAGAAGAACGCTACCACATGGCGATCGTCATCGATGAATTCGGCGGGGTATCGGGTGTTGTCACCATTGAAGATATTCTCGAAGAAATTGTAGGCGAGATCGAAGACGAGTATGACGATGAGGAAGAGCAAGAGATTCGCCAACTCAGTCGCCATACCTTCTCGATGAAAGCACTGACCACCTTAGAAGACTTTAACGAGCATTTTGGCGCCCAGTTCCAAGATGACGTGGTAGACACTATCGGTGGGTTGGTTATGACCAGTTTTGGTCATCTTCCTGATCGTGGTGAAGAAGTCGACATTGGTGACTACCATTTTAAAGTGACGGCCGCTGATAGTCGTCGTATCATTCAGCTACAAGTCACCATTCCAGACAGTAGCGAATCGAACAGTGAAAACGCCTAACCGTTTACGCCCATTGGGGCAGCCATTATTGGCTGCCCTTTTTGGTGCGCTTGCCACCCTCGCCTTTTCCCCTTTTTCCTATTGGCCCTTTATGTTGGTCGCACTCTGGGGCTTGTTACTTCTTCTGCAAGTTACTTCCTCGCCAAAACGCGCGGCTTGGATAGGTTTTAGTTGGGGGCTCGGCCAGTTTACAACTGGGGTAAGCTGGGTGTATGTCAGTATTGACCATTTTGGCGGGATGCCTGTGATCGCAGGCCTGTTTTTGATGGCACTGCTTATCGTCTATTTATCGCTTTACCCCGCGCTATTCGGCTGGCTGATACATAAATCACCCATCAAGCAAGCGGGCATAAAATGGACGATGCTGGCACCTGCCTTGTGGTTAGTGGTTGATTGGCTAAGAGGCTGGGTATTTACCGGTTTTCCCTGGTTATGGCCTGGTTATAGCCAAATAGACAGCCCGTTTGCGGGTATCGCCCCGGTACTGGGTGTACAAGGGATCACGCTCGTCTTGGTGTCGCTTGCGGGCTTAGCCGCCTTAGTGACCCCCCATTGGGGACAATGGCAGGGGCGTGCTCGCCTCTTCGGTATGATCGCTATCATAGGGTTTTTTGCCGTCAGTGAAGGACTCGGGTCGGTCAAGTGGACAACCAAAACCGATCAGCAGCAAACGGTCTCACTGATCCAAGGCAACGTCCCTCAAGCACTCAAGTGGCGCGCCGACCAACGCTGGCCAACCTTGATGAAGTATCTGGATTTAACCCGTCAACATTGGGACAGTGACGTGGTGATTTGGCCAGAAGCCGCCATTCCCGCATTAGAGCGAGATCTTCCCCGCTTTTTTTCGCAGCTGGACCAAGCGGGCAAGCACAATCAAACCACGGTGATCACGGGGGCGCTCGATCAGCGTGAGGATGGCACCTATTTTAATAATGTGCTCGCGCTCGGTGCAAAAACGCCGCGCTATCAGTATCCAGCACCCGCCCAGTACAGCAAACATCACTTACTCCCCTTTGGCGAGTTTGTGCCGTTTGAGTCACTGCTTCGTCCTTTGGCGCCGATTTTTAATCTGCCCATGTCGTCATTTTCCCCAGGCGAAGCGATTCAACCGGCTTTGCCTGCGAACGGCTGGGAATACATTACCGCCCTGTGTTATGAAATTGCGTTTCCCGCGCAAATCCGTGAAAACCTCACCGCCAGTAGCGACGCCATTATTACCCTCTCGAATGACGCCTGGTTTGGACGCTCTATTGGGCCTTGGCAACATCTAGAAATTGCGCGTATGCGCGCGCTCGAGTTCGGATTACCCGTGATCCGAGCCACCAATAACGGGGTGACGGCTTTAGTCGATGAACGCGGTCAGATTGACGCCTCATTGCCACAATTTAAGACGCAAGTTTTAACCACACAAATTACTCAAACACAGGGGCTGACACCCTACCGTCAATGGGGAAACGGACCGCTTTGGATGTGGATTGTTATCAGTGGCCTGGTGAGTCTAATTGCTTGGCGTCGTGCTACTTATCCACAAAAAGGCTAGCGGTCGTCGCTAGCCTTTATGTTTGACTATTGCTTTTCAGGTCAGATTAAGACGTCCACACAAACCACAGGCGTTGATTGTCGGCTGAATCGGCATCGCGGCTATCCGTCAGTGCTGGGGTAGCAATTGTGCTATCTTGCTCTTCAGCGGGTGCCATCGTACGTGCCTCACGCTCTTGAGGCGTCATCAAGCGAATATGTCGATTGGCGGTGAGCTCGTTGATTAGTGCTTGTTGAGAGGCCGCTAAACGTACATCGAAAATCAGGGTATCATCGTTTAATTCTGCTAAGTGCACCTGTTGTAGCGCATTTAACCCCGCTAATGTGCGCTCAAGATCGACATAGTCATCGCCGTTATCCATGCCTGCAATGGCAATTTGAAGCGATGCACGCTCATCATCGTTATCAAGTACCACACCAGTTTGCTCGGCATAGTAATCAGCAATAGTATCAATCATGGCTTGGGCATTATTGGCTTGCCCGCGAGTTTGATCTGATTGCATGTCACTGGTATCGGGGAAGAGTTGCCAACGGATCCCTTGCTCAGTCAACTTTCCGATCACAATGCCATCGGGCTGGTAGCGCTGACTGGCTTGCTCAACAGGATCAATAAAGCCGCCCCACAGATCACTGCTAGAGATCGCCATCAAATCATCAAAGTCCCCCACCGGAATTAACACCGGCAGGCCGCGTATGGCCGCTGCATCACGTAGTTGGTCAATCACAGAACGCCCACTTTGCTCCCAAATAATTTGCCGGTCGCCATCACGGTCATCGACAAGCCACACTAATACTGCTGGGCGAGGACTCCCCCATAAGGGCAACCCTGCCTGGCGCAGCACGGCGCGAATTTTTTGACTATCAAACCCGACTTCGAGTGTTCGCTGTGCGGCACCATCAGATTGATCCTTGCTTTCTCCATATCCGAGCTGAGAGATGAAACCATCAACGTCTTGCTGCGCTTGCTCGACCGCAGAATTATCCGACACCTCGCGTTGTCCCGAGACTTTAGTCAGTACCGCGATCAGCGCTTGTTTTTTTGCCGCTTGTTGTGAGGTTTGCGCGCCATTATCCAGCGGGATACTGGCATGATAAAGGGGGCTTGCCATCGCACTTGGCAACCAAACACAGGCAATAAGGGCCAACAAAAATCGATTCATAGTTTTTCCACATGGATAAATGGGCGTCCAGCGATCATAAGCGGATAGCGCTAGGTTCAGCAATCCTCAATTGTAAAAAAGAGAGGACAAAGGGGGTCGCACCACCAGCAAACAGCATTGATTCGATGCCATCAAGGCGAGCAAGCGATCATGAGGCTGACTATGTTTGCATATGGATTAAAATGAAATCCGTTACATCATTTATTTGCTACCGATCTCACATTTAAAAACATGATGGGAATCACATAAACGCTTTGTGCTAGCATTGCGCGATTTTTTTTGGAGGTGAGATTATGTTGCAAGTTTTACAAGGGGCACAAATGCTGTTCGTCGCATTTGGTGCCTTGGTGTTAGTGCCACTGTTAACCGGGCTCGACCCGAACGTCGCACTCTTTGGGGCCGGGATCGGTACCCTGATATTCCAAGTCATCACCCGCCGCTCCGTCCCTATCTTCCTTGCCTCTTCCTTCGCTTTTATTGCTCCCATTCTGTACGGCGTCAACAATTTTGGTATTCCCGCCACCATGGGTGGCCTCATGGCAGCCGGTGTGATCTATTTATTGATGGGCGCCATCATTCGGATTAAAGGCGTGGATATTATTCACAAGCTCCTGCCACCGGTTGTAGTTGGCCCTGTGATTATGGTTATCGGCCTTGGGTTGGCTCCCACCGCCGTGAATATGGCACTCGGTAAAACCGGCGATGGGAGTGAGCAGTTAATTGCGGGGGACATGGCTATCTGGATCTCTTTGCTGTCATTGCTCACGACCATTGCAGTGAGTGTCTTTGCGAAAGGCTTTTTCAAATTAGTCCCGATTATGGCAGGGATTGTGGTGGGCTATGTTGCCAGCCTCGTCGTTGGTATTGTTGACTTTGCTCAAGTTGCGAATGCGAGCTGGTTGATGATGCCTGCTTTTACCCTCCCAGAGTTTAACATCAATGCCATCTTATTTATGATCCCTGTCGCCATCGCGCCTGCCGTTGAGCACGTAGGCGATATGCTGGCCATTTCTAATGTCACCCGTAAAGACTATCTGAAAAAGCCAGGCCTACACCGCACGATGGCCGGTGATGGTGCCGCAACCATTGCCGCTTCACTGTTCGGCGCGCCACCCAATACCACGTATAGTGAAGTGACGGGCGCGGTAATGCTGACCAAAGCGTTTAACCCCAAAATCATGACCTATGCGGCGGTCACTGCCATCGTACTCGCCTTTGTGGGTAAGCTCGGGGCAATGCTGCTTACCATTCCTTTACCAGTGATGGGCGGGATTATGATCTTGCTGTTTGGCTCTATTGCGACCGTCGGGCTCAATACCTTGATTCGTAATCAAGTCGACCTACATGATTCGCGTAACCTTGCCATTGTTGGTGTCACCTTGGTATTTGGTATCGGCGGCATGGCGTTTGGCATTGGCGATTTTAGCCTGCAAGGTATTAGCCTGTGTGGTGTGGTAGCGATTGTGCTTAACTTGGTACTCCCGCGCCAAATGGGCGAAAACCATATTGTTGACAGTGCGCAAATGGAAGAAGAAAAGCACTAATCCCCCAACCTTCATCCATTAAAAAGGGCGCTGACATTCAGCGCCCTTATCTTTTGTCATCAGACTAACGTACTTAGTCTTCAAGATAACCGGATTTAGCTTTGTGCTGCGCGCGCTTCAACCAGCTTGATCGCTTGGTCGATGCGAGCAACTACCCGATCTTTACCAATCAGGTGCATCACCGCATCAACAGATGGGGATTGACCGCCACCCGTGACTGCAACACGCAATGGCATGCCGACTTTACCCATACCAACGTCTAGCTCTGCACACGTATCGGCAATCACCGCTTTCAGGGCATCAACCGTCCAATCATCCAGCGCTTCAATCTTGCCTTTTGCTACTTGCAACGGCGCTAAAGCGACGGGACGCAGATGTTTTTTCGCGGCGGCCGCGTCTATTTCATCAAAGTCTTGGTAGAAGTAACGGCTTTGCGCGGCTAATTCCACCAAGGTGTTGCAGCGCTCGCCAACCAATCCAATGACGTCTGTCAAGGCAGGGCCTTGGCTAGCGTCAATCTGTTGTTGATCAAGATGCCATTGCAAGTGCTTAGCGACCTCGTCCGGATCACCATGCTTAATGTAATGGTTGTTCAACCAATGCAGTTTCTCCGTATTGAACGCTGACGCCGACTTGCTGATCGCTCCCAATGAGAAAAATTCAATCATTTCTTCCATTGAAAATATCTCTTGGTCACCGTGAGACCAACCAAGACGCACAAGGTAGTTACGCAACGCTTGCGGCAAGAAGCCTTGATCACGGTACTGCATGACGCTGACCGCACCGTGGCGTTTAGAGAGCTTGGCGCCATCGTCGCCTAGAATCATCGAGCAATGAGCAAACTCAGGAACGGGCGCGCCCAGTGCCTCGTAGATATTAATCTGGCGCGGCGTGTTGTTGATGTGATCTTCGCCGCGGACAACTTGGGTGATCCCCATGTCCCAATCATCCACGACGACGCAGAAGTTGTAAGTTGGGCTGCCATCCGTTCGACGAATAATCAGATCGTCAAGCTCGCTGTTGGCAATCTCAATACGGCCACGAATTTTATCGTCAAAAACAACCTTACCCTCTTTCGGGTTGCGGAAACGGATCACATGCGGGTCATCCGCCTTGGCTTGGCTGTTTGCTTCAACCACTTTGGGGTGATTTGCATCGTAACGTGCCTTTAAGCCATTCGCTTTTTGCTCTTCACGAATGGTGTCCAAAAGATCTTTGGGCGCATAACACTTGTAGGCTTTGTCTTCGGCCAGCAACTGATCGACTAATTCGTTATAACGATCAAAGCGCTTGGTTTGGTAGTACGGCCCTTCATCCCAATCAAGACCTAACCATTCCATGCCGGCTAAAATAGCATCAACCGCTTCTTGGGTTGAACGTTCGATATCAGTATCTTCAATTCGCAAGACAAATTGACCGCCTTGGCTGCGTGCTGCTAACCAAGAATACAGTGCGGTACGTGCACCGCCCACGTGCAAAAAGCCGGTTGGGCTGGGGGCAAAGCGGGTTTTGATAGTCATTAGGATCCCTATCCCAGTGCTGAGAATGATGAGTAACGGTTAGTTTACCAGTCCAGGTAAATTCCACAATCAGGCCATGTGCAGAGGCTGCACATGGCCATGTAAACTACTGGTTGATTAAGGCGATCATCGCGTCTTCGTCGAGGACTGTTACGCCAAGATCTTGTGCTTTCGTCAGTTTAGAGCCAGCCGCTTCACCGGCGATCAACATATCGGTTTTTGCCGAGACACTGCCGGTCACTTTCGCGCCCAGTGCCTGTAACGCCGTTTTGGCATCGGTGCGTGACATTTGCGATAGCGTACCGGTCAGCACAATGGTTTTCCCCGCCAGCGGTTGTGCCTGTTCGTCTGATGGCGCACTCACCTCTGGCCAGTGAATGCCGGTGTTGAGCAGCGCATCTAAAACCGCTTGGTTATGTGGCTCAGCAAAAAAGCGAACGATATGGCCCGCGACAATGGCGCCCACATCAGGCACCGCAATCAGTGCTTCTTCATCCGCTGCACGCAGAGCGCCTAAGGTTTTAAAATGCAGGGCAAGATTTTGCGCGGTAGCTTCACCGACTTCTCGGATCCCAAGCGCATAGATAAAGCGTGATAACGTCGTCGCTTTGGCTTTGTCTAACGCATCAACCAAATTTTGCGCCGATTTCGGCCCCATTCGATCTAGTTGAGTCACACGCCCTGGGGTTAAAGTGAAGAGATCGGCAGGCGTTTCAATCAGCTCTTTTTCAATTAACTGCTCGACAATTTTATCGCCTAGGCCGTCAATATCCATTGCCTTGCGTGAGGCAAAGTGTTTGATCGCTTCTTTACGCTGAGCCAGACAAATAAGCCCGCCGGTGCAGCGTGCGACCGCTTCACCCTCAATGCGGGTCACGACCGACTCACAGACCGGGCAAGCGTCGGGAAACACAATCGGTTTCGCCTGCGCTGGACGCCGGCTTTCCACGACGCCAACCACTTGTGGGATCACATCACCCGCACGACGAATGACCACAGTATCGCCAATGTGCACGCCTAAACGTTCTATTTCATCACCATTATGTAAGGTCGCGTTGCTCACCGTCACGCCCCCAACAAAAACAGGTTCAAGCTTCGCCACTGGGGTGATAGCGCCCGTGCGGCCAACTTGAAATTCAACATCGTTGAGGCGGGTGATTTCTTCTTGTGCCGGAAATTTATAGGCAATCGCCCAGCGTGGTGCCCGTGCAACAAATCCGAGCGTTTCTTGGCTGGCTATCTTGTCCACTTTGATCACCACCCCATCAATTTCATAGGGCAGATCATCACGGCGGGCCAAAATATCTTGGTAGTAGGCTTTAACGCCCTCAAGCCCCGACACTTGTTTTACTTCTGGGCTCAGGGCAAGCCCCCATTTTTTAAGCCTATTTAAGCGCTCGCTCTGCCCTTCTCCGAACGGTGTCGACATCACGCCCACCGCATAGGCATAAAAGCTCAGCGGTCGATTGGCGGCGACTTTCGAGTCAAGTTGACGCAGGCTACCCGCCGCAGCGTTCCTTGGGTTAGCGAAGGTTTTATCGCCACGCTTTAACGCTGCCTCATTAAGCGCTTCAAAACCTGCTTTGGGCATAAACACTTCGCCACGCACTTCTAAACGCTCAGGCCAATCCCCTGCTTGCAAGGTCAATGGGACATTGCGAATCGTTTTTACATTGTGCGTAATATTCTCGCCCGTGGTCCCATCGCCTCGCGTCGCGGCCTGCACCAATACACCGTTTTCATAAATCAGGCTGACAGCCAAGCCATCAAGCTTTGGTTCACAGGTATAGGTGACGGGTTCAGTGTTACCGAGTCTGTCTTTGACTCGGCGCTCAAAATCGACGAGATCATCATCACTGAACGCGTTACCAAGCGACAACATCGCCAGCTCATGGGTAACGGTTTCAAAAGCGCTCAGTGGCGCGCCGCCTACACGCTGGCTAGGCGAATCTGACGTCACCCATTCAGGATGCTCAGCTTCAATGGCCAGCAACGTTTGCATCAAACGATCGTATTCGGCATCGGGCAGCTCAGGTCTGTCTTCAACGTAATAACGGTAGGCGTGATAGTTGAGCTGATGCTTAATGTCATCAAGTTGTTGTTTACTGTAAGCCATGGTTTGGTTCGTCGTATCAGCAGAGTTGCAGACAAGTATATCGATAAATCGCCAACAGCGGGAGCCATGTCCCGCTGTCCGTCTAAGCAATCATCAATCGGTGTTAAGCGCGTTACGAGGCGTTGAAGGCTTTCACTCGCTCACGGTATTCATCAAGGCGTGATGGTGTCATCATTGAGCGGGCATCATCTAATACCAATCCACCCAACTCATCCGCAATTTGTTGTGCCGTTTGCAGCATCAATTTAAAGTTTTGCTCTGGCTCACCGTAGCAAGGTAGCGTCATAAAAAAGCTGACCCCTGGCGTTTCAAAGCTCTCTGAGTGACTCACATCAAAGGTGCCGGGCTTGACCATATTCGCGACGCTGAATAGAACCTTACCACTGCCAGATAAGTCTGAATGACGATGATAAATCCCCATGTCACCAAAGCGCAGTCCATATTGCTCAAGAGTCGGAATTAAGTCCAAACCACTAAATACCGCATTATTATTGGCATGCACGTGTAAGACTAATACTTCGGTATCGTCGGGCTCATCGGCTTGGGTTGCCGTTTTTTCTGACTGTTCTGACGCACGCTCGTGGCTTTCATGCTCATCAACCTCAGCTTGAGTCGCCTCGTCGGTATGCATTGTTTCCGCTTCTGGTGGCGCGGAGGCGATATTGGCAGCTTCTGTCTCTCCTGTCTCGTCGCCATCATTGGAAGCAACCGACGCAGAGACAAAGCTAGGATCATCATCGGTTGCCGACATTGACGGGTAAAGCGTTTGTTCTGAGTCAGACGCCACCTGAGTGTCACCGGCAAATAGAGGATCAACATCAGGCTTGTCGCCGAAGCTGACAGCAGGCTCCTGACGCGCGGGCTTTTCATTGCCATGCTTAGTATTGCTGACCACTCTCACCGCACCAATACCGTCTTGGTCAAACTTTTGCGCGTCGTTATCGTCTTCCAGTTTTCCCAAGGGCTTTTCGCCGAACTTGGTCGTCTTTTCTTTCTTGTTTGTCCAGAGACCATGCAAAAGCAAAGCTGCAATTGCTAATGCTCCCAAAACAATCAGTACAAGGCGCAATTCCTGCATCATTGATTCTCAAATCTATCTATGTTCAGCGTTTTGATTAGCTTATGTCACAACGCCGACAGCTTTGCAAACGTTAGTGGAATCATAAGCGGGGCCCGATGGCTGACGCAATGCGTTAATGGTCAACTTAGTTAACTGTATCAAAAGTTGGGAAGAATTTAACGAATCGAGACACACAAATCCGTAAACTTTCCCATTATGGGGTCATTGTCATCACCATGGCTCCCCCCATACTATAACCGCAAACCGTCAGTCGACACCGTAAACCATCAAGGAGAAACAATGAACAACGCGACACGCCCTCGCCCTCAAAGCGGCGCGGGCTACCTTTTTCAGGGGTTTTCATTAATGATGGCACCCGGATTACGCCGCTTTGTGATCATTCCGATCCTCGTGAATGTGCTGCTACTCGGCGGGGCGTTTATCTATTTACTCTCACAATTTAGTGAATGGCTCGATCACTGGATGGCTATGCTACCTGAGTGGTTATCCTGGCTCTCGTTTGTGATTTGGCCTTTGGTCGTGATTGCGATTTTAGTGGTGTTCTCCTACGCATTCAGTACTCTCGCTAACTGGATTGCGGCGCCATTCAACGGCTTATTGTCTGAGCATCTGGAAGCGAAACTCACCGGTGCCCCCGCGCCCGACGATGGGGTAACGGAACTTATCAAGGATGTACCGCGTGTTATGAAGCGCGAGTGGCAAAAGCTAACCTATTACATACCCAAAGCACTCGGATTATTGTTATTGCTTTGGATCCCCGCCATTGGCCAAACCTTAGGCCCTGTGCTTTGGTTTTTATTTAGCGCTTGGATGATGTCCATTCAGTATTGCGACTACCCATTCGATAACCATAAGGTCGCTTTCCCAACCATGCGCGATACTCTCAAACAACAGCGAGGCACCTCGTTGAGCTTTGGCGCAGTCGTCATGTTGTTTACTATGACACCTTTACTGAATCTCATCGTCATGCCTGCCGCAGTATGTGGTGCAACCGCCATGTGGGTCGATCGCCATAAAGAGCAGTTGGGGCGTAATTAGCGCCCTTTACGCTTTCACACTCACAATAAGATATAACCAACCGATCCTTTCAAAAACAGGCATTAGCGATATGCTTGGAGCAGTGATTTAAATCGGTGTCATGAAGGAACGATACAATGGGCAAGATTTACGAAGACAATACGCAAACAATTGGCCATACCCCACTGGTACGCCTAAACCGTGTTGCTAAGCCGAATGTGTTAGCAAAAGTAGAAGCACGTAACCCAAGCTTTAGTGTGAAGTGCCGCATCGGTGCCAACATGATCTGGGATGCGGAAAAAAAAGGCACCCTGAAACCAGGCATTGAGCTGATTGAACCTACGAGTGGTAATACCGGGGTTGCGCTGGCTTATGTTGCCGCAGCGCGCGGGTATAAATTGACGCTTACCATGCCAGAGTCGATGAGCCTTGAGCGTCGTAAGCTACTTAAAGCGATGGGCGCGACATTGGTGCTCACCGAAGCGCCTAAAGGGATGAAAGGCGCAATTGCGAAAGCAGAGGAAATCATGGCGCAAGCGCCTGGTAAATATCTTATGCTCCAGCAGTTCGACAACCCAGCCAACCCAGAAATTCACGAAAAGACCACAGGCCCTGAGATCTGGGAAGATACTGACGGTGAAATCGATGTGTTTGTTGCCGGTGTCGGCACCGGGGGGACACTGACCGGTGTGAGCCGCTATATCAAAAACACGCAAGGGAAAGCCATTACCACCGTCGCAGTGGAGCCCGCGGAGTCACCCGTGATTGCTCAAACTATTGCTGGCCAAGACGTACAACCGGCCCCCCATAAAATTCAGGGCATCGGCGCCGGCTTTGTCCCAAAAAACTTGGATATTAAGTTAGTTGATCAGGTCGTTTCTGTGAGCTCAGATGAAGCGATTGCCATGGCACGCCGTTTGATGGAAGAAGAAGGTATCCTAGGTGGGATCTCATCAGGCGCAGCCGTTGTCGCCGCGAACAAAATTGCCGAGCTCCCCGAGTTTGCGAATAAGACGATTGTCACAATTTTACCAAGTGCCGCCGAGCGTTATCTCAGTTCGCCACTATTTGCTGGCATGTTCACTGAGCTGGAAACAGAGCAGTAACAGCAGGTTAGCAATCTTCAACTGGTTTCTTCCCACAACAAAGGCCCAAATTGGGCCTTTTTTGTTTGATTTTTATATTAAGCTTTAGTAAAACACAGCAACATTTTTATTTTCCGCATCAAAATAAAAGCCCTTGAGGCGAGTGAGTGGAAGGTCAAAAATGAGAGAAAGATGACATGAAATTGACATGGATTAAGCTATCTGGTCGATTTCTTGGTTAGGTTAGCGTCAACGGATAGCGAAATCGCCCGTTAGCGGTTAAGCTAATCTTATATTTAATACATAGATTTAAAAAAATACAGAAACGGGGTGAATCATGTATCAGAAGCAAGTTGAAATTAGTGCAGAAAACGGCCTACACACTCGTCCAGCGGCGCAGTTCGTCAAAGAAGCAAAAAGCTATGACGCTGACATCACTGTTGAGTCAAACGGTAAGAGCGCGAGCGCGAAAAGCCTATTTAAACTGCAAACCCTTGGCTTGACCAAAGGCACCAAGGTGACTATCTCTGCTGAAGGTGCGCAAGCACAACAAGCCGTTGATCACCTGGTAAAACTGATGGACGAGCTGGAGTAATCCGGCTCTTTTTCTATCGGTTTTAAGTTGGATAAACGTAAGGTAAAGCTATGATTTCAGGCATCCTGGCATCACCTGGTATTGCTTTTGGTAAAGCACTGCTGTTGCAAGAAGAAGACGTTGTCATCAATAAAGATAAGATTGATGCGTCTCGAATTGAAAAAGAAATTCAGCGCGTATTGGATGCTCGCGAACAGTCTAAGACGCAACTCGAAGCGATCAAAGACAAAGCAAGGGAAACCTTCGGCGAAGAGAAAGAAGCGATCTTCGAAGGTCACATCATGCTGCTAGAAGATGAAGAGCTGGAAGACGAGATTGTCAGCTTCATCAAATCTAACCATGCCACTGCAGATCACGCGATTTACGCTGTGATTGAAGAGCAGGCGGTGACGCTTGAATCTCTGGATGATGATTATCTGAAAGAGCGTGCGGCAGATATCCGTGATATTGGTTCTCGTTTTGTTAAAAACGCACTCGGCATCAACATGGTGTCTCTGAGCGCGATCAACGAAGAAGTGAYCCTGGTTGCGAATGATCTGACGCCTTCAGAAACAGCACAGGTTGACCTGAATTATGTGCTCGGTTTTATCACCGATATCGGTGGTCGCACCTCGCACTCGTCGATCATGGCACGCTCGTTAGAGCTTCCAGCGATCGTGGGCACTAACAATGCCACCGCCAATGTTAAAAACGGTGACATGTTGGTGCTTGATGCGATTAACAACCAAATTGTCGTTAATCCTTCTGACGACGAGCTCAACAAGTTTAAAGCGATTCGTGATCAACACATCGCGGAAAAAGCCGAGCTCGCGAAGCTCAAAGACTTGCCTGCTATCACATTAGACGGCCACCAAGTCGAAGTGTGCGGCAACGTGGGCACAGTAAAAGACTGTGACGGTGTGAACCGTAACGGTGGTGAAGGTGTGGGTCTTTATCGCACTGAGTTCTTGTTCATGGACCGTGACTCGCTCCCCACTGAAGAAGAGCAATATCAAGCGTATAAGGCGGTCGCAAAAGCGATTGATGGTCACCCAGTGATCATTCGCACCATGGACATTGGCGGTGACAAAGATCTGCCTTATATGGATCTGCCTGAAGAAATGAACCCATTCTTGGGCTGGCGAGCCGTCCGTATCAGTCTTGACCGTCGCGAAATTCTCCGCGATCAGCTACGTGCGATTCTACGCGCATCGGCACACGGTAAAATTCGTGTCATGTTCCCGATGATTATTTCTGTCGAAGAAATCCGCGAGCTAAAAGAAGCGATTGAAACCTACAAAGCAGAGCTACGCCAAGAAGGCCTCGACTTTGATGCTGATCTTGAAATCGGCGTAATGGTTGAGACACCGGCCGCGGCTGCAATCGCTCACCACCTCGCGAAAGAAGTGGAATTTTTCAGCATCGGCACTAACGATTTGACCCAATACACCTTAGCGGTCGATCGTGGTAATGAGCTTATTTCGCACCTGTACAATCCACTGTCTCCTGCAGTACTAACGGTTATCAAGCAAGTGATTGATGCCTCACATGCTGAAGGAAAATGGACGGGGATGTGCGGAGAGCTTGCAGGTGATGAGAAAGCAACGTTACTATTGATGGGAATGGGTTTGGATGAGTTCAGTATGAGTGCCATTTCTATCCCTCGCATCAAGAAGATTATCCGTAATGCCAACTTTGCTGATGTGAAAGCGATGGCCGACACAGCGCTCACTTTGCCAACTGCGGCAGAAATCGAGGCCTATGTCGAAAAATTTATTGCGGAAAAAACCGCTTGCTAATATACAATCAGCAAAGAATTACTGCTTAGGAGCAACACTATGGGTCTGTTCGACAAACTGAAGAAGTTGGTGTCTGAAGACAGCAACGACGCTAGTGCTATTGAAATTATCGCCCCATTGTCGGGTGAGATCGTCAACATCGAAGACGTGCCTGACGTTGTGTTTGCTGAGAAAATCGTCGGTGATGGTGTTGCGATTAAGCCATCTGGTGACAAAATGGTAGCGCCAGTAAACGGCACTATCGGTAAGATTTTCGAAACCAACCACGCTTTCTCAATTGAGTCAGACGATGGCGTCGAGCTTTTTGTTCACTTTGGTATCGACACCGTCGAGCTGAAAGGCGAAGGCTTCAAGCGCATTGCCGAAGAAGGTCAAACGGTTAAAGCCGGTGATACCGTGATTGAATTTGATTTAGCGACACTCGAAGAGAAAGCGAAATCAACACTGACACCTGTTGTGATCTCGAATATGGATGAGATCAAAGAGTTGACCAAACTATCAGGTGCCGTCACTGTGGGTGAAACCCCAGTATTACGCGTCACCAAGTAATGAATCGTCTCTGGTTTAGACAAACGCAGCCAATTGGCTGCGTTTTTTTTTAAGCCATCGCTCGGCCATCACTCGTAAACTGAAAAAAGAAGCGTTTGACGCGTCGGCTTCTTGCCCAATAAAGGCTTGCCCAAGCTAGCCAAAGGCCGTGTAAAGCAAGCAGCCAATCAAACTGCCCCCCAGTGACGATGAACGTTTGCCAGACTTGATAAGCTTCCCATAGCCATAATAGCCAAACCCACCAATAGCCAATGTGCCAGTGTTGTCTTAGCCATTCAGGCGCTCTGTCGCAGTTACCGACTAATAACAATAACCCGAGCGGCACCACGCCAATTGCCAAGCTTATATAAAACGCCGATAACTCAGGATAAACCAGCGCGAGCAACTCACTACCCTGCTCTCGACTCACGCCAGCCATTGCCAATAGCCACCACGCGCGGCTTAATAACAGTAAACACAACACGGCAATCTGCGGTGCCTTGATATACCCTTTGTCGTCAAAGTGATGAAATGTATCCATAAGCTTATTGATTGAGAAGTCACATATTTACCATGGCGACATGCAATAAAAACTGCAAGCCTAAAAGTAAAATTTGTTATCCTTGGCTGGAGTTATTTATTAAGCGTTACATGGAGCCCTTATGGCCAAAGCCAAAGCCAACGCGACGATTTCGCCAGAAACGCAACAAGACGCCATGCGCGTTGCGAAAGCCACGCAAAAACCGGGACAAACAAAAGCGCAGACCAAACTGATTGCACAAGGGATTGAAAAAGGGATTGCCCAATATAAAAAGGAACAAAAAGCAAAAGCACGCGAGCAGGATAAAGCACGAAAAAAACAACAAAATAAACCATCAAGCGCCGCGCCTGTAAAAGCATCTCAAGCCCCGGTCGATGATCTTACCCCCGCTGAACCTGGGTTAGATAAAAGCTACAGCAGTCTCCCATGGCTTTTACTTGTGATAAGCTGGATAGGGTTCATTGGCTATATATTGGTGAGGGCGTAATGTGGAAGCGACTGATAACGGTTATAGGGATCATCACTTTGGCTGGCTGCAGCAAAGGAGAAACGATGGCTAAACATCCGCCAGTGACGGCCTGTGGCGATAGTCCCAACTGTGTGTCCACGGCAGATACCCGAGAAAAATTCCAGCTGGCACCGCTTTATATCGCCAACGACAACGTGACGTTTTCAGCCATTGTCGCGCATATCGCCGCCATGCCTCGTGCTGAGGTCGTCACCTTGCAAGATAATTACGCACACTTACGCTTTACCACTAAGGTGCTGCGCTTTGTGGATGATGTTGAAGTCTCGCTTGAGGGCAACCAGATCGCCCTTCGCTCCGCATCTCGGATTGGCTACTATGACTTTGGCGCCAACCGTCAACGTGCCGAGGTCATTCGCCAACGTTTAACCGACGCTGAGCTTATCACGCCTTAAGCGAGCAGCTAGTTGATATAAGAGCGAATATCGCGCTTTTTATCTTCGACCCAATCACGGCGGAACGGTCCCCAGTCTTTAAGCTGGTAGTAACCATCGTTATGACGCTTTCCATCTTGGATAAAAGTCATATCAATACCGAGCCCAGACAGTGATTTCAATACATCTTGGATCGTACGACGGGGCCAGCCTGTCGCCTCGATAAGGCGTGGCACATTTGGGCGTTCCATTTCTTCTACCAACACGGCAAGATAGAGACGCCGGGCGAATACCGGGTTTAGTTCCATATGAACCTCCAACAGTTACGAATGTTCCCATTATTCATGCCGCCTGCGAAGAGGCTTTGCGTTTGATCAAAAGGCCATCAAATCGACGTGCTGCAGACTCATTTAGTGGCACATTTCACACGCTTCATCCCTTATCGCATCGCCAAACGGCCCCTTCCCCACTATTGCGTTCAATGTTGAGCGATGTCACTCTTAATTGTCCGTAAATAATGATGATAACGACCATGACAACTGTATTTGGCATTAAAAACTGCGACACCCTAAAAAAAGCCCTTAAATGGTTGGATAACCAAGGCATTGACTATCAGTATCACGATTACCGCAAGACGGGGTTAGATGCCGAGATGTTACAGACCTTTGTTGCCGAATTAGGGTGGGAGCCTTTGATTAACAAGCGTGGCACCACTTATCGCCAACTAAGTGACGAACAAAAAGCCAGCTTAGACCAACCCCGTGCGATTGCGATCATGTTAGACAATCCAGCGATCATTAAACGCCCTTTACTCGTACACGAAGGGAAGTACTATCTTGGCTTTAAAGAGAGCCAATACGCTGAGATTTTCGCGTAATGTAAGCACTTATTTACTGTTGCTGTAAGGAAACTCCAATGACTGATACTGCTACGCTGGCTTTGGCAAAAGACTTGATCAATCGTGAGTCGGTCACACCGGAAGACGCGGGTTGCCAAGCTCAAATGATTGCTCGATTAGAAGCCCTGGGCTTTACGATTGAAACCATGGTGTTTGACGATACCACCAACCTTTGGGCGCGACGGGGCACTGATGGGCCGCTCTTCACGTTTGCGGGCCACACCGATGTCGTCCCCGCTGGCCCGCGCGATCAATGGCATACGCCGCCATTTGAAGCCACTGTCATTGACGATCACCTTCATGGACGTGGCGCCGCGGACATGAAGGGCTCACTCGCCGCCATGGTTGTGGCTGCTGAGCGCTTTATTGCCGAGCATCCAGACCACTCGGGTTCACTCGCGTTTCTGATCACGTCGGATGAAGAAGGACCCTTTATTAATGGCACCACCCGTGTCGTCGATACGCTGATGGCTCGAAATGAGAAAATCGACATGTGTATTGTCGGTGAACCCTCAAGTACGAATCACGTCGGTGATGTGGTCAAAAACGGTCGTCGCGGATCCATCACTGGCGATTTGTACGTTAAAGGAGTACAAGGCCATGTCGCCTATCCGCACCTTGCAAGTAACCCTGTCCATCAGGCCATGCCAGCGCTAACAGAGTTAGTGCAAACAGTGTGGGATAATGGCAATGCTTTTTTTCCACCGACAAGCTTTCAAATCCCAAATATTGAGGCAGGTACCGGCGCAGCCAATGTGGTCCCGGGTGAGTGTCATGCGCAATTTAACTTCCGCTTTAGTACCGAGCTAGATAGTGAAACCATCAAACAGCGAGTTTATTCTATTCTGGACGCGCACGGGCTCGACTACACCTTAGAATGGACCCACAGTGGCGACCCGTTTTTGACCGATGAAGGTACCTTGCTTGATGCAGTTGTGGCCGCGGTTGAAGAGGTGAATCATCAAACGCCACAATTACTGACAACCGGTGGCACCTCCGATGGTCGTTTTATCGCCCAGATGGGCGCTCAAGTGATTGAGCTGGGTCCGGTCAATGCCACGATTCATAAGGTCAATGAGTGTGTGAGTATTCCTGACTTAGAAAAGCTGACCGACATGTACCAAAAAGTGTTGGAAAAGGCGCTACCGTGATCCTACGCGCAGCACAGTTGATTGGGCAAGACTCTTCATCCCTTCAACCAATGAACGCGCAACCTGGGGCGCCCTGTTTGCATCAGGATGTGTTATCTGACGTCGCCGCCTTACAACAGGCGGCGAGTCGTGCTGGGTTCGCGTTGAGAGTCGCCAGTGGTTATCGCGCTTTTGAACGCCAGTTGGCGATCTGGAATGGTAAATTTAACGGCGATCTGCCTGTCCTTGATGCTCACAGCCAACCTATGGATATAACCCGCTTATCAGACAAGGAACGGGTGCACGCGATCTTACGCTGGTCGGCGTTACCCGGCGCCAGTCGACATCATTGGGGAACAGACATGGATGTGTACGATAAGCAGTCTCTTATCCCTGATCAGCCGCTGGCTTTAACGCCCCCCGAATACGACAGTGGCCCGCAAGCGGCCTTTTCCTCTTGGCTATATGCCAATGTATCAGCATTTGGTTTCTTTCTTCCTTATGCGAGATACCAAGGCGGGGTTGCCAGAGAGCCATGGCATATCAGCCATATTGCCACCAGTGCGTCAATGTTATCCGCTTTCTCTCAGGATATGCTCGCGGCTGCGATCACCCATGCGCCGATTTGTGGGAAAGACGCTATCCTCGGCCAATTAGATTGGATATATTCAACTTACGTCACCAACTTATGCGAGGTGGAAAGATGGAATGGCTAACCAATCCTTATGTGATTATTACCATTGTGGTCGCCGTGGTCGTGAGTAACATCATGGCGCTCAAATACACCGCCAACGCCAAGTTTGGGCTTAAATACAAAGACAAGCCTGATAAGCATCAACGTTCAGCGTCTGACGATGACGCAAACGATAATACCGACCTCCCTACTGATAAGAGCGACGATAAAAAATAGCGCCATATCCATGGCGCTATTTTATTTATACGATGCTATTGTCTTCACACGCGACGCAATCGTTTGCTTTTCAAGCCAAAAAATTATAGGGCTAAGCCGATACGCTTTGCTACTTCGATATAAGCTTCTACCACACCACCTAGACCTTGGCGGAAGCGATCTTTATCCAATTTTTCTCGCGTGTTGGCATCCCACAAACGACAGCCATCTGGGCTAAACTCATCGCCAAGGACAATATTACCGTTGACGTCGACGCCAAACTCCAGCTTGTAGTCCACCAGCAATAAGCCACCCTCAGCAAACAGCGCCTTAAGCACATCGTTAACCTGATACGTCAGCGACTTCATGGTCGCTAATTGGGCTTGGCTCGCGAACCCTAAGGCCTCACACAGTGATTCATTGACCATAGGATCATGCAGCGCATCGTTTTTT
Source organism: Salinivibrio sp. AR647 (assembly GCF_001995415.1). Classification (NCBI taxonomy): domain Bacteria; kingdom Pseudomonadati; phylum Pseudomonadota; class Gammaproteobacteria; order Vibrionales; family Vibrionaceae; genus Salinivibrio; species Salinivibrio sp. AR647. The sequence goes on from NZ_MUFE01000010.1 coordinate 43,059, forward strand.
AAAAACAACTCAAAAGTGGGTGGAGTGAGTGCTGTGCCCTCTTCTACGCCCAGTCGGCGACAAAGTGAGCCCGCGGCAATGTTTCTTACCACACACTCAACCGGGATCATATCGAGCTTTTTCACCACGCACTCGGTATCGGACAACAGTTGGTCCATTTGGGTGGGAATACCTGCCTGCTCAAGCTTTTGCATGATGAAGTGATTGAACTTGTTATTCACTTCGCCTTTTCGCTCAAGTTGCTCAACACGCTCACCATCAAACGCAGAGGTGTCATTGCGAAAGTGCAGAACAAAGCGGTTTTCATCATCGGTTGCATAAACAGATTTTGCCTTACCGCGATACAACTCAGCACGTTTTTCCATTACCTATTCTCTCCATTAGGCGCTAAAAAATAAGGGACGCTGTCTGGCGTCCCTATAAGATTACTGCGATGTGGCCTGGCTAAGCTGCGCAATGGCCGCTTTCAGCGCTGGACTAAGCGCTTCTAACGTTGCTTTTTTAACCGGCTTTCCATCACTGTCGGTTACATTGATTGAGGTGCGGTTGCCTAAATCCCCTAACAATAGTGTGTAGCTATTGTCCGGCAGCGAGATAGGTTCAACCCCAAGGGCCTGCCAACGCTCATCATTCGGCGCAACGTGCCGCGTTTTCACCGTACCTTGCGATTGGTTGCGGCTTTCTACCGTAAATCCGAGCGGTTTAATCATCTCAGGAAGTTTTTCCCATACGACATCATACGGAGCACGCGCAATAATCACTGGCAAGCCACTTCGATCAGTACCAAAACTCATCGGAATAACTGACTGACGTTGCGTAGCTAAACGGCGCGCCTCTGCACGTAGTGCTGCATCATGACTCACCGTAATCAGATTGGTCATTAAGGTGTTATAGCGTTCCTGCTCTGCCGGCGTCAAAGGTTCATCACTGGCCTTGGCGCGTGAATCAATCATATTGACGCCCAGTGCAAATCGCCGCCCTTGTTCGAGTCGTGATAGGCGGAACCGAGCCTGATGAGCACTGTCTTCTTTTTCCCAAGCGATCCAGCCGGTGTCTATTTGATCTGCGGCTTGTGTCTCAACAGGAATGGTCTTATCGTTCGCCAGACGTTCAACGGTTTCCCATAATTGGGTAAGCTGCTGCTCATTGGCAACCGCGACGGTTATTCCACGACTGTCACGCTCAATACGCGCCCCTGGCACTAAATCAAGCACTTGACGCGGCGGACGAATATCGACATTTTTGCCGATTTCGCCCTTAAAGTCTTGCTCAGGGATCTGATAATTGGTGGAAAAGTAAGGCGCTTGATCCGGCAAGGTTTGCCACTGCGACAGCGGGGTCGTTTGCAAGTAGCTAAAATCATCCTTGGCTTGACGGCGTTGCTCGGCGCCACCACTACAGGCCACCAGCCCGGTAACCATGATGGCACAAAGGCCGAGCTTAAATACTGGTTTCATTGACACTCCAACGGCTTAAACAACACCCGCAACCTGCATGGCCTCTCGGACATCGGGACGCAAATGCTCGCTTAATTCGGTTAATGGCAGACGAAGATGGCCATCCGCAATCAATCCCATTTCTCGGACTGCCCACTTCACAGGGATCGGATTGGCTTCGTCAAAAAGGTGACGATGTAAAGGGATCAGCGTCTCGTTGATTGCATGCGCTTGGTCTGCTTCACCGGCGCGCGCCAATTGAATCATTTTGGCCATTGCCGCAGCGGCAACATTGTTAGTGACCGAAATCACGCCATGTCCACCAGCAAGGACAAAATCTAGCCCTGTTAAATCATCACCACTAAATAAGAGGAAGTCATCGCCACAAAGTTCCCGATGAATGGCAACACGACTGACATCGGCAGTGGCATCTTTTAGGCCGATAATATTGTCAAAGGTCGCTAAGCGCGCCACCGTTTCAGGCTGAATATCTACGGCGGTACGACCAGGGACATTATAGAGAATCTGAGGTAAGTCGGTCGCTTCGGCAATGGCTTTATAATGCTGGAATAAGCCTTCTTGCGTCGGCTTGTTGTAATAAGGGGTCACACTCAAACAAGCGGCTACGCCCGATCCGGCAAACATTTTACTGAAAGTGATCGCTTCGTGGGTGGCATTTGCCCCCGTACCTGCAATAACGGGAATCCGTCCATCCGCAAATTCCAAGGTCTTTAGGACCACTTTAATGTGCTCATCCACGGTTACTGTCGACGACTCACCCGTTGTGCCCACTGCGACAATCGCATCTGTGCCCGCTTGGATATGAAACTCGACCAGTTTTTTCAGGCTAACGTAATCCACCTCGCCATGTGCATCCATTGGTGTGACGAGCGCCACTATGCTTCCAGAAACCATGTTCGTCTCCCTTATTGGTGATGCTTGCAATGTTACTTTTGGCGCTGGGTAAACACAAGAATAACCCTGCGCGCTGGCGTGTCTTATTCGACATTTCTTACCGCTACATTCAAGTTTGCGATTTTATCATTGAATCAGCGTCTCGTTAGCGTCAATAAAAGGTCAAACACTGTCAAGAGCGTGATCGTAATATCAAAAACTTGCGTAATCTCGAACACCCTCTATCATCGTCAATTCGGTTTACCGACAAAAAAGGAAACGCAGCGCATGCAAACATTAACGGAAGGCGCTCAAGCGCCCGATTTTTTATTGCAAGATCAAAATGGCGACACCGTCACGCTTAGCCAGTTTCAAGGCGAAAAACGCGTCCTCGTGTATTTTTACCCCAAAGCAATGACACCAGGCTGCACCACACAAGCCTGCTCTTTGCGTGATACTAAGGCCGAACTCGACGCGCTGGATACCGTGGTGTTAGGTATCAGCCCGGATCCCGTCAAAAAGATCGCCCGCTTTGTCGCGCGCGATGAACTCAATTTCACCCTACTGAGCGACGAAGATCATGCGGTTGCGGATGCATTTGGCGTCTGGGGACCCAAGAAGTTCATGGGGAAAGAATATGACGGCATTCATCGCCTCAGCTTTTTGGTCGGCAAAGATGGCAAAATTGAACATGTGTTCAATAAATTTAAGACCAAAGATCATCACCAAGTGGTATTGGACTTCCTGAACCAAGCCTAGGACGGCACCTTATCCTGCCTGTTAACAAAAAAGCGCACGATAAGTCGTGCGCTTTTTTCAAACGATGACCATGGATTCACTTAGCCCACAGGCTTTGCCAATGCTTCTGGATAACCACGCTGTACCGCAAATTCACACGCAGCGCTGACAATCTTAGCGGTCGACGGGCGCGTCATGACGTAATGAGAGGTTGGCGAAATCCAGCCGGCATCTTCAAATTGCGTCAGGACTTTATTTATCGCCGTCAGCGCCGAGGAGGCTTTCACGATTTCCATCCGCGCGTAGCGCTCACCATCGAAAGACACATCCGACGCCCGCAACGACGGATCTTCGCCAGGGATTTGTTGCGCACCACACAAGGGTTTTCCCCCAACTTCGGCCTGCTTAAACTCAGGCAGCCATTGAGCAAAATGTTCGATGGCCCGGTCCGTGCGCTGGCACACTTGATCCCAGTCCCATCCTTGATCGATGTTTTTAACATAGCGCGCGTCGACATTCGGTTGCGCCGATTGCACTGAGCTTTTCACCAAGCCACGTTCAAAGAGGGTCACGTCTTGCGTCATGCCGTGCAGTTGAAAGAAACCATCAGGATAAGGCGTCAGTTGTGCCATACCTTGTGGCGTGCCACGCTGGCCATGAACAATAATTTCTGGCCATTGGTACGCCGTCGACGTCCAGTGGGCGACGTACGCTGCCTTGTACTCAACCAAACGCTGACGCCCGAAGCCCGCCATATCGTCAATGGTCCCGGTGCGAAATCCCGCCGCATTAATCAGATAGTCAACCTCGGTGGTGTGCGATTGGCCTGTCTTATCTTGATATGTCACTTGCCAACCCGACGCTGTCTGCTGCGTATCCACGACCTTATGATTAAAGTTGAGTTGGCAATGCGGTACGTCGGCAAGCGTCAATTGCGCTTCAGCGGCGAGGCGAAATACACTCAGCCCGTATTCTTGCACCAATACCAACGGATACTTCATCGCACTGAGATCCAGTGACTGCGCAACGGGCCACATCCACTGGTCAGCCGAATCGGTCATACTTCCATACTCTTTGGCTTTCAGCGCTTCAAGGTCTGATTGCTGATACAGGCGGAAATAATCAGCAGGCTCGCCCATCACTTTGTTGGCGCTATCAAGCTCGACCAATTGCGCATAGCGCTCGCGCAAGGTTTCTAATCGTGCAATCACACTGTCTAACGATCCTGGGTCTTGCTCTGGCACCGCCAACACGGTTGGGCGGCGATTTACAGAGTGCGGATACATGCGTACGGTCGCAACGGACTGGTCCAGTAAGGTTAAGCACTGATCGAGCGAGATTTCTCGATACAAATTGCCGCCCGCATGAAGATGACAGATAGGTGGGCCACTGACTAGCCCGGTTCCCGCTTCAAACACCTGGGTATCAATGCCTCGTTCAGCCAGTCGCATGGCCGCTGTCGTGCCCGCCACGCCGCCACCGATCACAGCGACGCGGAACCCCTCTAAATGCGTATGTTCTTGCCTGTTTTGTACCATGCCAACCCTGTTTTTCATTACTACTTCTGTGGGCCAAACTGATCACGGTAAAGCCTGTGCTCGTGCCGCTCAGCTCCTTTATTTAGGAGCCTGAAAACAAGATGGATCACTCTACATCTTTTTTTGGATCATCATCGAGCTCAATTTCAGGCAATGCTTGCCATACCGCTTTCACTAACGTCGCCAATGGAATGGCAAAAAATACCCCCCAAAAGCCCCAGAGTCCACCGAAAACCAGTACGGCTATGATGAGTGCCACCGGGTGTAAATTGACCGCTTCCGAGAAAAGCACCGGCACCAGGACGTTACCGTCAAGGGTTTGAATCACGCCGTAAGCAATCATCACATACCAAAACCCGGGCTCAAGTCCCCATTGGAAAAGGGCCACGATCGCTATCGGCACCGTCACAATGGCCGCCCCGATATAGGGGACAAGGACAGAAAAGCCGGTGGCGACACTTAGCAACACGGCATAGCGGAGATCGAGTAACATGAAAGTCAGATAGCTGGTGATACCGACAATAATAATCTCGGTCACTTTCCCGCGAATATAATTCGATATCTGTTGGTTCATCTCATGACCAACCCGAGAGGCAAGGCGGCGATTACGCGGCAATAATCCTTTAAACATCGCCAACATTTGCGTTTTATCTTTCAGTAAGAAGAAAACCAAGAGCGGGACCAAAATCAAATAGACCGCTAGCGCCACGATGTTCACCAGCGATGATAACGATCCCCTCACCAAACTTTCCCCCATACTGAGGACTTTAAACTGCAAGGTATCGACCAGTGTGTTCACCATATGCGGATTAATTAATCCTGGATAGCGCTCGGGCAAGCTCATCATCAGTATCTGCATGTTATTAAACATGTTCGGCACATCGGCCACCAGGCTTACCCCTTGATTCCAAATCGTCGGTACCAAGCCAAACAACGCCATGAATGTGAAGCTGGCAAATAAGGCGATCACCACCAAAACCGATAACGTGCGAGGCAGCCCCAGTCGACTAAGACGATTGACCGGCCAATCGAGTAAATACGCCATGACAATGGCCACGAGTAAAGGCGCCAATAAGTTGCCGAAAAAATAGATGGTGACAAAACCGACCAAAAGAATCAGCACTAGGCTGACCGCATGTGGGTCGGAAAAGCGTCGCCGATACCAGCGATGTAGCAATTCAAACATATCAGGCTCGTTATTGTTTTGTGACGTGTAAACGCGAGGCTGGCGTATCTAACCAAGCAATGATAAATCCTTCACGCGTAAAGTAGGTTGGAATATCGTTTTTCGCGCCTTGATCGCCCAGTAAAATCACTAACTGCTCGCCGGCACGCAACGACGCGGCTGCACGCTTGGCGAGTAGCAGGGCCATTGGGCAAACATGTGCTCGTAAATCAAGAGTTTGACATTCCATTCTGTCTCACCGGTCGGTATTATCGTTGGTATTGTAATGGACATTAGATAGAACGCCAACGAAACCCAGACAGGTTTTATCGGTCTGTACTTAAGTACACTTGCGTATTTTAAAAGGTAATGACACTTATGCCGCCACGTGCATCTTGCTCTTGGAAAGGAAAAACGGCTCGCCGCCTCGTCGCCTATGCGCTTGCAGGGACACTGGTCAGTGCGCCTGTGTCAGCAAACGTCGAGTCATATCAAAGTGACTTGCCTAACATTGGCACCGCTGCCGCGAGTACGCTGTCGGTGGCAAAAGAAAAAGAGTTTGGTGATGCTTATATGCGAATGCTACGAGCCAGCAAACCCATTATTGATGATCCTTTACTCAGTGAATATGTTAACGCCCTCGGGCATCGGTTGGTGGCGAACGCCAACGATGTCCGCACGCCCTTCCAGTTTATTTTAATTGATAATCAAGCGATCAATGCGTTTGCCTTTTTTGGCGGATATGTAGCCATGCATTCTGGGCTTTTCCTGCATGCCAAGACAGAAAGCGAACTGGCATCTGTGATGGCGCACGAAATCGCGCACGTAACCCAACGCCACCTTGCGCGCAGCATGGAAGCGCAGGCACAAACCTCGCCGCTAACGGTTGCCGCTTTAGTCGGCTCTTTAATGCTCGCGATTGCAGCGCCTGAAGCAGGCATTGCCGCCGCCCATGCAGCAACAGCGGGAAGTATGCAAAGCCAAATAAATTTTACCCGCCGTAACGAAGAAGAGGCCGACCGCGTCGGAATTGAAACCCTCGCTCGCGCGGATTTCGATGTTGAGGCGATGCCACGCTTTTTCTCTCGGTTAGCCGATGAGTACCGCTACGCCAGTCAAATGCCGGAGTATTTCAGCACTCACCCATTACCCGCGTCTCGGATCACAGATTCACGCGCGCGTGCGCGCCAGTATCCTCAAAAAAGCGTGCCCGACTCTCCCGATTACCAACTCGCACGAGCGCGTATCGTTGCACGATATAGCGGTATCGCTGATCGCTCCGCCATGGACTGGTTTGAACGGCGTCATAAAGCAGCATCGCCAGCGGAAAAACATAGCCTTGATTACGGCATGGCGCTGTTGGATATTGATGCAAGGCGCTATCAACAAGCGCGTGAGAAGCTGGCGCCCCTCATTAAAGCTCAACCCAATAATCGTTTTTATATTGACGCGATGACCGACTTAGAGATTGGCGAAAAGCAGTATGACAGCGCCTTATCCCGCCTGAATCAAGCCTTGAACCAGCAGCCTAACAATCGCGTATTGTTGCTTAATCACGCTTACACCTTGGTAAAAGCCAAGCGTGGCGGTGAAGCGATCAAGGCATTAGAGCGCTACACCCACCAGCATGCCGATGACAGCAACGGATGGTTTTTGTTACAACAAGCGTACGAAAGCACTGGCACACACCGTGACGGTGAATTAGCTGCTCAAGGAGAGCGTTACGCGCTGCGCGGTCAATGGAGCAAAGCCATTCGTAACTACACCCAAGCCGCTCAACTGGCTGAGTTAGGCAGCTTGGCACAAGCACGTTATGATGCGCGTATCGATCAATTACGCCATCAGCAGGCACGCTTTAAAGCGCTCAGTGATCGTTAACTCAACTTAAAAAGGATAGATGTTGTGAGCCCCATTACTCTGTACCACAATCCACGTTGCTCAAAAAGTCGAGAAACCCTCAAGCTGCTTGAGTCAAAGGGCGTCACGCCGACAATCGTTAAATATTTAGAGACGCCATTATCTGCCGATACGCTCCGTGAGTTAAAGCGACAGCTGGGCATGGCATCATTTCGCGACATGATGCGCACCAAAGAAGCGGATTACAAGGCAGCCAATTTGGGCGATGCTTCGGTGGAAGAAGCGCAATTGTTGGAGGCAATGGTTAATCACCCAAAACTGATTGAACGTCCCATTGCCGTTCAAGGCGACAAAGCGGTCATCGGCCGCCCACCCGAAAATGTATTGGTATTCGTTCAATGACACAAGTTCTCGTGCTTTATTACAGCCGTTCAGGTAATACACGTAAGCTTGCTCAACAAGTTGCACGCGGTATTGAAGCGCAAGGCGTTGAGGCGGTGTTACGAACTGTGCCCGAGCTGCCTGCTTATGCCGATGGCAAAATACCGGACGTCTCGCCAAACGATCCCTTTGTCACCCGTCAGGATCTATTAGATTGCCATGGCCTCGCGCTCGGCAGTCCGGTACGTTTTGGCAACATGGCCGCGCCATTGAAGCAATTTATCGATAGTACCAGTGGCGAATGGTTATCGGGTGCCTTAATTGATAAACCCGCCGCGGTCTTTGGCGCCGGATCAATGCTTCATGGTGGCCAAGAAACCACGCTGCTCACGATGACCATCCCCTTACTTCATCATGGTATGATGTTAGTCGGTGTTCCACACAGCGAGCGTGCGCTTCATACAACGGAAGGCGGCGGTTCCCCTTACGGTGCATCCAGTGTTGCGGAGCCACATCACCCTTTAATGGCCGACGAAAAGCAAATCGCAAAAACATTAGGCCAACGCTTAGCGCGTTTTGCCCACACTTTTTACCACCACCTAAGATAAAAGGACAGAATCGTGACAGATCCTCGGCTCGCCTTCATGCGCAAATTGTCTTTGCTGAGTAACCTTGGCCTCATTGCTTGGGTGGTCGCGTGGCATGCTTACTTATCGCCCCATCCTCACTTGAATGCATGGGCGGTGACCATTGGCTGGACAATCCCTTTACTGCTCCCTTTACCTGGGATCATCAAAGGCAAAGCGTTTACCCATGCATGGGCCAACTTTATTTTGATGTTCTATTTTTTACACGCCCTTACCATTCTCTATGTCGATGAAGGCGAACGGTGGATGGCTGCTGCAGAGCTCGTCTTCGTCACCGCGGCATTTGCTTGTAATATTGTCTTTGCCCGTTGGATGGGGCAATCACAAGGCCTAAAGCTGCCACGGCTTTCTCAAGTCGAAAAAGAAGAACGCCAGCGCTTTGAAGGTCGCGACGACGCCTCTTAGGCACCTTTGGCCACGGATAGACCGACCCGCGCTTTAAAACCAAACGCAAAAGCCAAGCTCTAAAACTTGGCTTACACCGGGTAAGGGCGGCGAGAAAAGTAGCGATGACCACATTGCGTACACGGTGCAATCACATCGACCCGGCTGTGCCGCGTTTGATGATGGCACTGTTCACATTGCAACACGCCCAGTCCGACAATTTCACCCGCTTCATAAACGCCATGATGTTGAAGATCATCGAACACTTCACGCCACTCTAGCTGCGTACGGTCGGTGATCTCTGCCAATTGCTCCCAAATCGAGTTAGCAATCAGATCGTTAAACACCTGACTATCAATCTCTTCGGTTTGAGATTTATCGTACTGTTCACCGAACGCTTTCACATCACGTTTAAAGTATGCCTCGATCAAGGCCCATTCATCTTTGGTCAGATCGGCCGCGGCTTTGAGGTATTGATCAGACAAGGTCACCCAATGAGACAGTGCCTCGGGGCTGTTTTCTAACGCCTCTTTTACCCGCTCGATGATACTTTGTTGGGGTTCTTTCTCTTTATTCATGGTCCTGTCCTGATTCAAGTGTTGTTGCGGTCTCTGCCTTTCGTTATTCTATGCTGATATTTCTCTTTCAGGTTTTACCTTTCTCACAGAATCTCGGAAGCCATCGATGCAAGAACAATATAGCCCGCAAGATATTGAACAAAAAGTTCAAGCCCATTGGGATGACAATAAAACCTTTGTGGTTCATGAAGACCCTAACAAAGAAAAATTCTACTGTCTTTCTATGTTTCCTTACCCAAGTGGCCGACTGCACATGGGGCATGTCCGTAACTACACCATCGGTGATGTCATTTCCCGTTATCAGCGACTGCAAGGCAAGAATGTGATGCAGCCGATTGGTTGGGATGCGTTTGGCCTTCCTGCCGAAGGCGCTGCGATCAAAAACAAAACCGCGCCCGCGCCTTGGACTTATGAAAACATTGATTACATGAAAGGCCAGCTAAAAATGCTGGGCTTTGGCTACGACTGGAGCCGTGAAGTCGCCACCTGTAGTCCCGATTACTACCGCTGGGAGCAAGGCTTCTTTACCACGCTCTACAACAAGGGGCTGGTTTATAAAAAGACCTCATCAGTGAACTGGTGTCCCAACGATCAGACCGTGCTCGCCAATGAGCAAGTTCACGAAGGTTGCTGCTGGCGCTGCGATACGCCGGTTGAGCAAAAAGAAATCCCGCAGTGGTTTATTAAAATCACCGATTACGCAGAAGAGCTGCTGCAAGACATCGACAAACTGGACGGCTGGCCAGACATGGTAAAAACCATGCAGCGTAACTGGATTGGTCGCTCAGAAGGTGTTGAGCTGACGTTTGATGTTGAAGGCGATCACCCCGCACTCGACGTCTACACCACGCGTCCAGATACGCTGATGGGCGTCACTTACGTGGGGATTGCCGCCGGTCACCCCCTCGCGGAGGCGGCAGCCAAAGACAACCCTGCCCTCGCTGAATTCGTACAAGAGTGCCGTAACACCAAAGTTGCCGAAGCCGAACTGGCGACCATGGAGAAAAAAGGCATGGCGACCGGTTTGTATGCCACGCATCCATTGAACGGGCGCCGTGTCCCTATCTTTGTCGCTAACTTTGTATTGATGGATTACGGCACTGGCGCAGTGATGGCGGTGCCTGCTCACGACCAACGCGACTTCGAATTTGCTCATAAGTACGCGCTGGATATCGAGCCCGTGATCCTCGATGAAAACGGCCATGCGCCCGATTTGTCAGAAAAAGCGTATACCGAAAAAGGTAAGCTGTTTAACTCGGGTGAGTTTGACGGGTTAGATTTTAACGCGGCCTTCGATGCGATTGCGAGCAAGCTTGAATCGCTAGGTAAAGGCAAGAAAACGGTTAATTTCCGTTTACGTGATTGGGGCGTCTCTCGTCAGCGTTATTGGGGTGCGCCAATTCCGATGCTGAATACCGAAGACGGTGAGGTTGTTCCTGTCCCAGCTGAGCAGCTGCCCGTGATCCTGCCAGAAGATGTGGTGATGGATGGTGTACAAAGCCCTATCAAAGCTGACAAGCAATGGGCACAAACGCAATATCAAGGTAAGCCAGCGCTGCGTGAAACCGACACTTTCGATACCTTTATGGAGTCGTCGTGGTACTACGCACGTTATTGCTCACCGCAAGCGGATCAAATGCTCGACCCAAGCGCCGCCAATTATTGGCTACCGGTCGATCAGTATATCGGTGGCATTGAGCACGCTTGTATGCACCTGTTGTATTCGCGCTTTTTCCATAAACTATTGCGCGATGAAAATATGGTCGATAGCGACGAGCCATTCAAGCAGTTACTCTGTCAGGGTATGGTGCTCGCCGATGCATTTTATTACACCGACGAAAAAGGGGTACGTGTTTGGGTCTCGCCGACTGATGTGACCGTTGAACGGGACACCAAAGGGCATATTATTCATGCGGTCGACAGCCAAGGGAACGCCGTCACCCACGCAGGCATGACCAAGATGTCAAAGTCGAAGAACAACGGCATTGATCCCCAATTAATGGTGGAAAAATACGGTGCCGATACCATGCGTCTCTTTATGATGTTTGCCGCACCGGCGGACATGACGTTGGAATGGCAAGAGTCTGGCGTGGAAGGTTCACACCGTTTCTTACGCCGTGTTTGGAAACTGGTCTATGAGCACACCCACAAAGGCGACGTTACTGCGCTGGCAGTCGATATGCTCAATAATGAGCAAAAAGCCTTGCGCCGTGATGTGCACAAAGCCATCGCCAAAGTCAGTGATGACATGGGCCGTCGTCAGACGTTCAATACCGCCATTGCCGCGATCATGGAGCTGATGAATCGCTTGGTTAAAGCGCCACAGGACAATGAACAAGACCGTGCTGTGTTAGACGAAGCACTCAAAGCCGTGGTATTGATGCTATATCCCATCACCCCGCATATCTGCTTTACGCTTTGGCAGGCCCTGGGCGAAACCGATATCGACAGTGCCGATTGGCCGCAAGCCGATAAAGCGGCCTTGGTCGAGGAGGAAAAGCTAATCATTGTGCAAGTGAACGGTAAGCTACGTGCCAAGATCACCGTGGCCGCCGACGCCGAGAAAGAAGCCGTTGAAGCACAAGCCATGYCAGACGAAAACGTGGTCAAATTTACCGACGGTAAAACGGTTCGCAAAGTCATTTATGTACCAGGGAAACTGGTTAATATTGTTGCTAACTAACAAGGAGCGATGGAGTGAATCTGTTTAACACTGTGCTTCGCTCCCTGCTCGTCGCGATGGTCTCACTGACCATCGCGTCTTGCGGGTTTGCCTTGCGTGGCAGCTATAATTTGCCCGATGAGGTAGACAAAGTGTCATTGACGAGTTTTGATCCCTATGGGGAGCTGACTCGCCAAATGCGCAACGCTTTGCGTCAACATAACGTTCAGATGGTGTCACCCTCTGACGACGTGGCGAATATCGAGTTGCTTAGCGAAAGTGATAGTGCACAAACTTTGTCGCTCTATCAAAACAGCCGAGTAGCAGAGAAAGAGTTTCGCTATGTCGCACGTTATCGTGTCACTGTGCCGGGGAAAGGTAGCTACACCTACAACACGACCTTGAGCCGTAACTTTCTCGATAACCCACTGACCGCGTTGGCCAAATCAGTCGAGCAAAATAAGTTAGTCGCAGAAATGCGTACCGAGGCGACCCGTCAAATTATGCGTCAACTGTCTCAACTCAAAGGGGATATCGCCGCATTTGAGCGTCAGCAAGCGGAACAAGCGGCATTAGAACAACTCGAACAGGGAGAGACGCCCACTGAGCCCAATGTGATCATCGAAACGCGTCAAACTGAAACACAGCCCGCGCAATGATGAGAGCCTATCCAGAACAATTGGCGCAGCAGCTTAATCAGCCACTGCGTCAAACTTACTTAGTCTTTGGCACCGATCCTTTGTTAAAGCTCGAGTCTCGTGATGCCATTTGCCACGCAGCACGCTCACAAGGCTTTGAAGAGCATCATAAGTTTATGATTGATGGCCAATTAGATTGGCAAGAGGTGTTTGACTGCTGCCAAGCCCTCAGTTTGTTTTCCTCTCGGCAGATTATTGAATTGACCTGTCCTGAAAATGGCCTGAGCAGCGCCCAAGCCAAGCAACTGACCGAGCTTGCCAGCTACCTCCATCCTGATATTCTCTTGCTCGTTCAAGGCGAGCGGCTCAATAAAAAGCAAGAAAGTGCCAAGTGGTTTACTACGTTGGCAAAGCAAGCCTTGTATGTAGTTTGCCAAACCCCAGATGCACGTCACTTGCCCCGTTTTATTGAACAGCGCTGCCGCCATCTCGGGCTACAACCCGATCAACCCGCGCTGCAGTTGCTTGCCCAATGGCATGAAGGCAACTTACTCGCGCTGGTGCAAAGTTTACAAATCCTCCACTTACTTTATCCCGATGGTGCCCTTACCTTACCTCGGATTGAGAGTGCGTTGTCGCGGCATCATCACTTCACCCCTTTCCAACTGACCGATGCACTACTTGCCGGTAAGGCTAATCGCGCGCAGCGTATTATCGAACAACTGCATGCCGAAGGCGAAGAGCCCACCTTGTTACTGCGTTTGATCCAAAAAGAACTCAAACAACTCTATACAATCCAAGAGCAAGGGCAACAAGGGCGACCACTCAACGTGCTATTCGATCAGTTGCGTGTTTGGCAAGCGCGCAGACCCATGATCACCGCAGCACTCAATCGGCTAAACAAAGTGCGTCTCGCCTCATTACTGCGCCAGCTCGCTGAGTTAGAGATACAGTTAAAAACCGATTTTGGCAGTGACCCTTGGCCTAACCTGCACTATTTTTGTGCACTTATGTGCCAACCCGCCGAACCTCTGGCGCCCTAGCGTGTCCAAAGGGCTGCCAAGTGATATACTGCCACTGAATATAATCAGCACATACATCGAGGTTCTCTTTGCAAGCTACCGAATTAAAACAGTTTGTCGCCGACAAAGTCGATGAGTTAAAAGCCAGCGATATCGTGACGCTAGACGTGCGAGATAAATCCTGCATTACTGACTTTTTGGTGCTTTGTACAGGCAACTCGCGCCGCCATGTGGCTTCAATTGCCGAGCACGTTTGTGAGCAAGCCCAAGCGGCTGATATTGGCGCCATGGGAACAGAAGGCAAAGATGACAGTGAGTGGGTCGTTGTCGATTTAGGTGACGTCATGGTTCACGTCATGCAAGAAGAACAACGCCAACTTTATCAACTGGAAAAACTCTGGAATTAATCCATGAAAATCCAGTTGATTGCAGTCGGCAATAAAATGCCCAAGTGGGTACAACAAGGCTTTGATGAGTATCAGCGCCGCTTTCCAAAAGACATGCCGCTTGAGCTGGTTGAAGTGCCTGCCGGTAAACGCGGTAAAAATGCAGACATTGCCCGCATTTTACAAAAAGAAGGCGAAGCCATGCTCGCTGCGGTGAATCGAGGTAGTCGTATCGTTACCTTAGATATTCCCGGCAAGCCTTGGAATACGCCGCAATTAGCCAGTCAACTCGAAAAGTGGAAACTGGATGGGCGCGATGTCGCCATTTTAATTGGTGGCCCAGAAGGATTGGCCCCCGACTGTAAAGCAGCCGCTGAGCAAAGCTGGTCACTTTCGCCTCTGACCCTGCCCCACCCACTGGTTCGCGTCATCATGGCGGAGAGCCTGTATCGCGCTTGGAGTCTCACCACCAACCATCCTTATCATCGAGAATAACGACAGATGAAGCGCCAACGAGTTGAAATCCGAGACCACAGTACCGAGGCTGCGTTATTTGTGCGCCGCGCTATTGTCTCTTTTGTCGGCATTATGGCGCTTGTTGGAGCGTTGCTCACCAACCTTTATCATATTCAAGTAACCGAGCATCAAGACTACCAAACTCGCTCGAATGATAATCGTATTAAAGTGGTCCCTGTCGCGCCTAACCGTGGCCTCATTTATGACCGCCATGGAAAACTGCTGGCTGAAAACCGCCCGGTTTATCATTTAGAAGTGACCCCCGAGCAAGTCGATGATATGTCGGCAACCTTGGCCAAGCTTAAACGCTTGTTGTCGCTGGATGACAAAGATATTGCACGTTTTCAACAAGAACGTCGCCGCTCTCGCCGTTTTAATGCCGTGGCACTCAAAACACAACTGACTGACAAAGAGGTCGCGATTTTTTCCGCCCACCAGCATCAATTTACTGGGGTTGAAATCAAAGCCTATCTAAAACGTCATTACCCATATGGCGATGCGTTGACACACGTGCTGGGTTATGTCGCAAGAATTAATGATCGCGATATTGCCAAGTTGCGACAAAAAGACGTGCTCAATAACTACCGAGCGACGCGTGACATTGGCAAACTCGGGATAGAAAAATATTATGAGCCCGAGTTACACGGAAAAGCCGGCTATCAGGAAGTCGAAGTGAATAGCCGAGGTCGTGTGATCCGGACACTTAAATACGTTCCCCCTGAGCCCGGTAAAGACTTAATCCTCAACCTCGATATTGATTTGCAGCTGTACGTGCGCGGTATTCTTGGCGATCGCCGTGGTGCAGTGGTGGTGGTTGATCCTGATACCTCCGGGGTATTGGCCATGGTATCGACCCCAAGCTATGATCCGAACTTATTCGTCCACGGCATTTCGAGTAAACAGTATCAGCAATTACTCAATAATAAAGATCGCCCACTGGTGAATCGGGCGACCCTAGGCATTTATCCCCCCGCCTCAACGGTGAAGCCTTTTATCGCTGTCTCTGCGTTGGAAGAAGGCGTGATCACGACCCAGACCACCCGCAATGACCCTGGTTATTGGCGCATCCCTAATTCAGACACACGTCCATTCCGTGACTGGCGTCCCTGGGGCCATGGCCGCGTTAATATTGTTCAATCGATTGAAGAATCGGTTGATACGTTTTTCTATCAAATCGCCTACGACATGGGGATTGATAAATTATCATCATGGATGGGTCGATTCGGGTTTGGTCATTACACTGGCATTGATATTCATGAAGAGAGCAGTGCCAATATGCCTAACCGAGAATGGAAAATGAGCCGCTATCGGCAACCTTGGTACAAGGGTGACACCATTCCGGTTGGTATTGGACAAGGCTACTGGACGGCGACACCCATGCAGATTGTTAAAGCACTTACGGTGTTGCTTAACCGTGGCGAAGTGAAAGCCCCAAAACTATTAATGAAAACCCGCGATGAAACGGGTGAACACAAACCGAAGGCTGAGCCATTTCCGCCGATAAAAGGGGTAGAGGACAAGTATTGGGATGTGGGACTAAAAGGCATGCAATTGGTTAATCATGGGCGTAAAGGGACAGCGCGTCGTGCTTTCCGCTCCGCGGAGTATCTATCGGGAGGAAAATCGGGCACCGCTCAGGTCTTTGGCCTAGGCGAAAACGAAGAGTATAACGCCGATGAAATCGCCGAACATCTGCGCGATCATGCGCTATTTATGGGGTTCGCGCCTTTTGAAAATCCCGAAGTCGCGGTATCTATGGTGTTAGAAAATGCCGGTGGCGGGTCAAGCAATGGTGCGCCGATCGCGCGCCGTATCTTCGATCATATTCTCGTGGAAGACAAAGAGACGGAGGAGGAAAAATAATGAGTTCGTTAGCTCAAGCCAGCACCAAACGCTCTTTGTTTGACCGCTTACATCTCGATTTGCCCATGCTGATTGGTGTTTTGTTACTCATGGGCTTCGGGCTGGTGGTCATGTATAGCGCAAGCGGGCAAAGCCTGGCGATGATGGAACGCCAAGCCATTCGCATGACGCTGGCACTTGCCGTCATGTTTGCACTCGCCCAAGTTCCTCCTCGCCACTATGAGTTTTGGTCACCCTATTTATACGCCGTAGGCGTGGTGTTATTAGCGGCGGTATTATTCGTCGGAGAAACCGCCAAAGGGGCTCAACGCTGGCTTGATCTGGGTTTTGTTACCTTCCAGCCTTCAGAAATCATTAAATTGGCGGTACCTTTAATGCTGGCTCGCTTTATTGGTAAAGACCCCCTCCCCCCAAAAATATCTACTTTGCTGATCGCGCTATTCTTGTTGTTGGTCCCTACACTCATGATTGCCAAACAACCCGATTTAGGGACCTCTATATTGATCGCCGCATCCGGCATATTCGTGTTGTTCCTAGCCGGTATCAGTTGGAAAATCATCACCGCTGCTGTCGTCGCGCTTGCCAGCTTTATACCAGTACTTTGGTTTTTCCTGATGCACGATTACCAACGAACACGGGTGCTTACCTTGTTTAATCCTGAATCGGATCCGCTCGGTGCCGGCTATCACATTATCCAATCTAAGATCGCGATAGGCTCGGGCGGTTTAACCGGTAAAGGCTGGCTCCATGGAACACAATCGCAGCTCGAGTTTCTCCCTGAACGCCATACTGATTTTATTTTTGCCGTCATCGCCGAAGAATGGGGGTTAGTGGGTGTTTGCGTGCTACTGGCTTTATATGTGTTTTTGATTGGGCGAGGGTTAATGTTGGCAAGTCGAGCACAAACCGCCTTTGGCCGTATGATGGCGGGCAGTATTGTGTTGAGCTTTTTTGTTTATGTTTTTGTCAATATTGGCATGGTCAGCGGTATTTTACCTGTGGTTGGGGTACCCTTACCTTTAATCAGCTATGGTGGCACCTCAATGGTCACGCTCATGGCCGGTTTTGGTATTCTCATGTCCATTCATACTCACCGTAAAATGTTATCCAGGGCATAAACATGCGAGCTATTCTTGTTGTTATTACTTCCCTTTTATTCAGCGCCTGTAGCAATCAGCAAGGGCGCTACGATATGCATAATGACAAAGCCCCAGATCGGGTTCCACAAACCATTCATGTTGAGGACGCACACCCTAAATATGAGCCTTATAGCCTCGCGGGTAATAAGGATTACACGTTAAACGGGCAGTCATACCAGATTTTACGTAAGCCTAAGGGGTATCAAGAAGCAGGAATTGCCTCCTGGTATGGAGAGAAGTTTCACGGCCATCGCACCTCTAATGGCGAGGTCTACGATATGTACTCCATGTCTGCGGCGCACAAAACCTTGCCCTTGCCGAGCTATGTCGAAGTCACTAACCAAAACAATGGCAAAAAAGCGGTCGTACGTGTCAATGACCGCGGTCCTTTTCACAATCAACGCGTGATTGATCTTAGCTATGCCGCCGCGAAGAAGTTGGACGTGTTAAAAACCGGCACTGCACCAGTTTCACTGCGGCTTATCTCCCCTGAAAAACCCAAGGAAGATGAGTGGCACTCCGCCCGGCACCATGCCTATTATGTTCAACTGGCGGCGCTTTCAGATGGTTTAAAAGCCAATCAAACCGCGGAACAATTAGCAAAAAGCCATGGTCTACCTACCCATATCGCGCGCCGTGACCAAGTTTATCGCGTACGTTTTGGTCCGTTTTACGACCGTGGCCAAGCACAACAAGCGATGCGCACAGCAAAACAGCACCAATTGCCGGGCGCCTTTATCGTCACCGAGGCACTTGTGAGTACTGACTCATCGGTAACAAGTGCCAAAACAGATAATCAATAAGTTAAAGAAATCGAGCCTGTCGCTCTCTACGCAATTTGGTATAGTGACAAATACAGTATCGACATCGATAACCGACAAAAGTACTAACAATGATGAATAAAACCGTTTTTCGCATACGCGCGCTGCTTTCCGCGGCTGTGCTCACCACAGCGACTGTCCAAGCCGCGCCCGCTGTCGTCCCTGATGCACCGCAAATTGCGGCGAAAGGATATGTGCTTATGGATTACCATTCTGGCAAAGTGTTGGCAGAATATAATGCTCATGAGCGCCTCAACCCAGCCAGCTTAACCAAAATGATGACCAGCTACGTCATCGGCCAAGAAGTCGAGCGTGGTAACATTTCAATGGACGATGATGTTGTCATTAGCGAAAACGCTTGGGCAAAAAATTACCCTGAATCGTCAAAAATGTTTATCGAGGTCGGCACCACGGTCAAAGCGGCCGATCTAAACCGCGGTATCATCATCCAATCCGGTAATGATGCCTGTGTGGCGATGGCAGAACATGTTGCGGGCTCGGAAGACGCCTTTGTCGATTTGATGAACCGCTGGGGCGAAAGCTTGGGCATGAACAGCTCGCATTTTTCTAATGTGCATGGTTTAGACTCTCAAAATTTGTATACCACCCCCTATGATATGGCGTTACTCGGCCAAGCGCTGATTCGTGATGTGCCAGAAGAGTATCGGATATACAAAGAAAAAGCCTTTACCTACAACGGCATTACTCAATACAACCGTAATGGCTTGCTCTGGGATAAAAGCCTGAATGTCGATGGCATTAAAACGGGCCACACTGATGGGGCCGGTTACAACCTCGTCACGTCAGCGACTGAGGGCGACATGCGTCTTATTTCAGTTGTCATGGGGACGAAGAGTGCAAATGCCCGTAAGGCTGAGAGTAAAAAGCTGCTGAACTATGGTTTCCGTTTCTTTGAAACAGTTGCACCGCATAAGGCCAATGAAACCTTTGTCACTGAGAAAGTATGGATGGGTGATACAGACGAAGTCGCGCTAGGCGTCACCGAAGATACCTTTGTCACTCTTCCTCGCGGTAAAGCACGCGATTTGAAAGCGAGCTTTGTTTTAGAACAGACCCTCGAAGCGCCTATCAGTCAGGGCGACGTGGTCGGTAAGTTGTTCTATCAAGTTGATGATGAAGACATCGCTGAATATCCACTGGTTGCCCTCAACGATGTCGAAAAAGGCGGTATCTTTAGCCGTTTCATTGACTACATCGTGATGATGTTCAAAAACTTACTTGGATAACTCCCACTTTACGCCGCCCTCCAACCTCGTGGGCGGCTTGTTTTCTGACTCTTAGCCGATTAGTATTTCGCGTTAATCGTGATCAATCGCACAAACGTGTGTCTTAACAGACATACTGTTAGGAGTTTACATGCAAGAGCAACCAAAATTAAAAGACCTGCTGGAGTTTCCTTGCCAATTTACCTACAAGGTCGTGGGCCAAGCGAAACCCGAGCTACCGGATCAAGTGTTAAGCGTTATTCAACGCCATGCGCCGGGAGACTATAGCCCCGCCGTCAAACCGAGTGCAAAAGGCAACTATCACTCTGTGTCTATTACCATTAAAGCGACCTCCATTGAGCAAGTTGAGACGCTTTATAAAGAACTCAGCGATATTGATATCGTCCGTATGGTCCTTTAATTCAAATACCCACACGACTGGCGGCTTTTAATCACGCCGCCAGGCTCTATAATATCGCCACTGACAACAATATGGGAAATGGGTTTGCAGCACCAACTCGTTGTGAGACACCTCGGCCGTCAACCGTATTCACGTGTTTGGGAACAGATGCGTGACTTCACCGACACACGTGATGAACAGACCCAAGATGAGGTCTGGTTGGTTGAACATGACCCCGTTTTTACCCAAGGGCAAGCGGGAAAAACGGAACATATTTTGGTCCCGGGAGACATTCCAGTCGTACAATCAGACCGTGGGGGGCAAGTTACCTATCATGGTCCCGGTCAGCTGATTGCCTATTTCCTGATTAATCTTAAAAGAAAAAAAGTCGGTGTGCGGGCACTGGTTAGTCATATTGAAAATCTAGTCGTTGACACGCTGGCACACTTCCACGTCGACGCTTACGCGCGACCCGATGCACCTGGCGTTTACGTTAACGATGCAAAAATATGTTCTCTTGGGCTCCGCATCCGTCGCGGATGCTCATTCCACGGATTGGCACTAAACATCAATATGGATTTATCACCATTCCAGCGCATCAACCCATGTGGGTATGCCGGTATGGCCATGACGCAACTGAGCGATCAGGTTGATCACGTCACACTCGCTGACGTCCAACCTGTGCTGGTAGACACTTTAACTCAACAGTTAGGTTACTCTCAGGTTGAGTTTACAACGGAAAGCAGCGATTTATGAGCAAACCGATTCAGATGGAACGCGGCGTTAAATACCGCGACGCCGATAAAATGGCGCTTATCCCGGTCAAAAATATGCAGACCGAGCAAAAAGAAGTGCTGCGCAAGCCTGATTGGATGAAAATCAAGCTCCCGGCTGAAACTGCGCGTATAAAAGAAATTAAAGACGCGATGCGTAAAAATAACCTCCACTCGGTGTGTGAGGAAGCGTCGTGTCCTAACTTGGCTGAGTGCTTTAGCCACGGTACGGCAACCTTTATGATTCTGGGCGCCATCTGTACACGTCGTTGCCCTTTCTGTGATGTGGCCCATGGCCGCCCTGTCGCCCCTGACAGTGAAGAGCCAAAGCATTTGGCACAAACTATCAAGGACATGAAGCTACGTTATGTGGTGATCACCTCGGTGGATCGTGACGATCTCCGCGACGGCGGCGCTCAGCATTTTGTCGATTGCACCCGTGAGATCCGTGCGCTTAACCCTGATATTCAAATAGAGACACTGGTCCCTGACTTCCGTGGTCGTATGGATAAAGCCCTCGATATCTTGCGTGACAATCCACCCGATGTGTTCAACCACAACCTTGAAACGGCACCGCGTTTGTACCGAAAAGCGCGCCCCGGCGCTAATTATCAGTGGTCACTGGATCTGTTGCAAAAGTTTGGCGAAATGCATCCAGACGTACCAACCAAATCAGGATTGATGATGGGTCTCGGTGAGACCAAAGAAGAAATTATCGAGGTGCTCAAAGACTTACGTGCGCATGGTGTCACAATGCTAACGCTAGGACAGTACCTCGCCCCAAGCCGTCACCACTTGCCGGTTGAGCGCTATGTGCCGCCAGAAGAATTCGATGAATTAAAAGAAATCGCGCTAGATCTTGGCTTTACACATGCAGCCTGTGGCCCGTTTGTTCGCTCCTCTTATCATGCAGACTTGCAAGCAAAAGGCGTTGAAGTGAAATAGCCTTATCGTGTGGGCACATGGTAAATAGTGGGTACACGGATAAATAAGAAAAAGCCGCAAGTGGTGAATGCACTTGCGGCTTTTTTAGTCGGTTATGACTGACTAACTTTCGCCATTATACGCGCGATAAGTAATCAGCCTTACCAACCCATTTATAGGTCGTTAGCTCTTCGAGTCCCATCGGACCGCGGGCATGGAGCTTTTGGGTGGATACCGCCACTTCAGCGCCAAGACCAAACTGCGCACCATCGGTAAACCGCGTTGATGCATTGACATACACAGCCGCCGATCCGGCACCGTTGATAAAGGCTTCAGCCGATTGTAAATCATTAGTCAGTATGGCATCGGAGTGACTCGCGTTATGGGTCCTCATGTGCGCAAGCGCCTGATCCACGTCATCAACAACGGCCACACCCAGTGTCGGCCCTAGCCACTCAGTATCAAAGTCACCCGTTTGTGCTTCACGTAACTGCTCAACACCATCCAGATAGGGTAATGCACTTGATGCAGCAACAACATTCAGCTTATGTTGATTAAACAGCGTGACTAAACGCGAGAACAACTGCGCAGCTACGTCCTTATGCACTAACAAGGTGTCCAATGCATTGCACGCTGATGGGCGATCTGTTTTTGCATTGAGGATCACCTCTGGCGCTCTATCAAGATCAGCACTGTGATCAACATACAGATGACTAATACCAAAACCACCGATAATGACAGGAATGGTACTGTTTTGCTTGCACATTTTATGCAGCCCTGCCCCACCACGGGGAATAATCATATCGACGAAATCATCAAGGGTCAGCAGTTCAGAGACGAGGGCGCGATCAGGCTTATCAATATACTGAACGGACGCGAGCGGAAGGCCCGCTTTTTCTAACCCAGTTTGGATCACATTCACTAGCACCTGGTTGGTTGCGAACGTTTCTTTGCCGCCGCGTAAAATGCTGGCGTTGCCGGTTTTCAAACATAGTGCGGCAATATCGATGGTGACATTTGGACGCGCTTCATAAATCACACCAATCACGCCCAGAGGCTCACGTCGCTTGGATAATGACAGGCCATTTTCGAGCAGTTTATGATCGAACTGTTGACCGACAGGATCGGCTAATGCGATGACTTGCCTAACGTCTTTTGCCATATTGGTGAGACGTTCTGGGGTCAGTGTGAGTCTATCCAACATCGCGGCATCCATCTGTGCCTCGCGAGCGGCGGCAAGATCGATTTGGTTTGCGGCTAAAATGGCCGCCTGCTGTGCATCAAGTTCATCGGCAATGATCGCTAACGCCTGGTTTTTCGTCGCG
Organism: Salinivibrio sp. AR647; assembly: GCF_001995415.1. Taxonomy (NCBI): domain Bacteria; kingdom Pseudomonadati; phylum Pseudomonadota; class Gammaproteobacteria; order Vibrionales; family Vibrionaceae; genus Salinivibrio; species Salinivibrio sp. AR647. The sequence continues at coordinate 66,372 of NZ_MUFE01000010.1, forward strand.
GTCGATGTGATTGCCAGTTGGTAAGCGGCGTCTTTTGCCGACTTACCCATCGTTTGTAAGCTCATCTGTTATTCGTCTCTTCTATTCTTCTCTGCTTGGATGTTATTCGTCGATGACCACAAGATCGTCGCGATGCATCGCAACCGGTCCATACTCATAGCCTAAAATATCTGCAATCTGTTGGCTATGTGCGCCGGCAATACGGCGCAAATCACGTGCGGCATAACGACAGATCCCCCGGGCCAGACACTTACCATCAACCGATTCAATACGTGCCACTTCGCCACGGACAAACTCGCCTTTCACAGCGACAATCCCTTTGCTCAACAAACTGCTTCCGTTTTGCGTCACTGCTGTGGCGGCACCGGCATCTACCACGATCTCGCCTGCTGGAGGAGGACCCGCCAAAATCCAGCGCTTGCGGCTTTCTAACGGACTGTCTAAGGGTAAAAAGCGTGTCCCCGCATTATCACCGGCGGCAGCTTTTTGGATCACCTCCGGCTTACTGCCTGCTGCTATGGTGACTTCGACACCGGCTCGACGACCAATATCCGCCGCTTGCAGTTTGGTCGCCATGCCTCCCGTGCCCAAGCCACCGACACTGCCTCCGGCTAATTTGCGTAAGGTTTCATCAATCGTGTGCACTTCACGAATTAATTCAGCGTCAGGATTCGCGCGAGGATCGGCGGTAAAGAGGCCAGGCTGATCCGTTAAGAGCAAAAGCTTGTCAGCATCAGCTAAAATCGCGACCAGTGCCGACAAGTTATCATTGTCTCCAACTTTTATTTCAGCGGTGGCCACCGCATCGTTTTCGTTCACAATCGGGATGATACCGTTATCTAGCAACGCATGAAGCATGTCACGGGCATTGAGAAAACGTTCTCGGTGTTCTAAATCGGCGCGAGTTAATAACATTTGCCCAACCTGAAAGCCGTATAAACTAAACAGGTGYTCCCACGTTTGAATCAAACGACACTGGCCAACGGCGGCAAGCATTTGCTTATTTGCAACCGTATCGGCTAATACCGGATAACCAAGATGCTCTCGCCCTGCTGCAATGGCTGCAGATGAGACGATAATGACCTGATGGCCTTGTTGTCTTAACCTTGCACATTGGCGGACTAACTCAACCATATGTGCTTGATCCAGGCGCGTCGAGCCGCCCGTAAGCACACTGGTGCCCAATTTAACCACGAGAGTTTGCGAGGGAATGTTGGCTGCTAGGCCACCATCTTGAAATGCGTCTTGAATAGTCATGCTTGCCTGATCCACAAAAGCTTAGGTGTCTCTTTTATCAATCCCTTGCTCATTTAACAAGAGCTGGGATCAGGCAATTCACGGTTACTTGGCGCCCGTCAGTTTAGGCTCGGTGAGCGCGGCGCTGGGTGACAAGGATAGATCGAGCTCTTGGTCTAGCAAGGTATACAGCTTGGTATAAAAGTTAGTTAGCGTTTTGTCTACCGCTTCCCTCGCCTCTTGAGGAATTGACTCATTCACCCAATCCCCTTTGTGGTCATAAAGACCAAACCCATAGCGATAATTGAACCCGTCTTCGGTGGGGGCTAACTCAAACCACCATCCCCAGAATTCTCGCGCATCAGGATCTTTTTCCGCATCCACACATACGGACAGGCTATCAAAAAAGTAACGTTCTGGTGCCGATATCCCCTCTCGAAAATAGGGGCCCAAAGCCGTAAATCGCGTTTTTAATCGTCCATGTGAAAGCGTCGTTTTATCGCTCATCGTGTCCTCCAGTGGCACTTTAACGTCCTTGTACATGGTATATCATGCGGTTAACGTTCAGGTGAATGTCAATCCTTCGCTTTCGGCGGTAGATCACACCTTCGATTCGGGCCACCACCTCTTATGATAGGTTTAAAGCATGTCCGTAAACCATTTGACGGTTTCTGTGAGTGCACGATGATAGCCATCGTGTAATGGCGTGTTTGGGAGGGTAACGGCTTTCCCTCCGCGACTGTATCGCGCGATTAACTGGTTATCTGACTCCGGACACACAGGATCATCTTTTAAGCTTAGCGCGAGAATCGGTACGTCTGTGCGGCGGCCAGTGAGCAGACCTTGATTTTTTAATGACCACGCTTGTAAGCGCGTTTTCAAGGTATCGATAGGCAGCCGGCGTCCTATGCGGGAGCCTAAAGTATCTAGGTACATGGGTGGCATTTTCTTCATTCTTGTCGCATCGGTGAGTAATGCATGCACAATCCCCCCCAGTGACGCACTGGCCTTGATACGATGAGGTTCTAAAAATGCCATCCGTACTGCTGGGTTAGCCCCAAAACGGATACCCATGGTGCCGACGCGATGGTGATCCGCCCATGGTACATCAGCGAGCTTATCAAGCATCGCCGCATGCAAGCGGCTGGTGTCTTCGTTTAAATGCCAGTGGCTGCTGTGGCCCACCGATGGCATATCAAGCGTCAGTACCGCGATATCGGCGGGAGCAAAGTAATCGACAAATAAGCGCCAGAGATCGGTTTGTAAACTGTCAAGGCTGCCACTCAAGATCACAACCGGCAAGGTGGCGTCTGTACGTGGTAAATAGAGATACCCTTTTAACGTCTTACCGTCTAATTGCGTTTCGACAGTCTTCACCGTAAACGGCAGTTGTGACATTGCTTTTTCAAACGCTTTAAATGCCAAGGTTTCGGCCTGTAAGGCAAGGTTGTCCCCTTTAAGATGAGGGTAAGCCGCGATACCAAAGTAAGTACACGCCTGAAGCCACTGTTCACTCGCCTGCTCAGCCTTTCCTTCATCCGCCAACACTTTGGCTTTTTTTTGGTGTTGCATCCCTACCGCGGTCCATTCATAGTTCCAATTACCCGCTCGGTAACCTTCAACCGTATCCAATAACGCATCAACAGAACGGGTATTGTCAGAAGAGGCAATACGAGAAAAGATCGCTTCCATTTCGACCGGATCGACCCCTTGCCAAGTCCACTGACCACGACGACGCATACGGTACCAACTCGATTCGCTGTCGCCATCAAATGCCGAGTAATTGGCTTGCTGGCTTTGTTGAACCGCACCAAATAGTGTTGATGTTTCGGTAGCATGTTTGTGTTTAGCAAAAAGCGTCACCGATAGGTTTTGTGATTCTTTCTTGGACACACCCACTCCTAGGCTTTTTTGTAACGTGATGTTAGTTTAAACCATACACATAGCAAGACCATGATTTTCCGCACTTAATCACAGGAATAAAAAACGCCGCGTGAAAACGCGGCGTTTTGGCTCAATCCGGTACGCTATTTACGTTGCCAACGGCATTTATTTTGCAATCGGATCAACATAGCTGACCGCCATATCCCAAGGCTGCTCAATCCAAGTATCTTGGGGAATATCAACGACGTAGTCATCAACAAGAGACTTGCCCGCTGGCTTCGCACTCACGGTCACAAAACGTGCTTTGGGGTAGAGTTGACGCACCATTTCAGCCGTCCCACCCGTATCAACGAGATCGTCAACCACAATAAAACCGTCACCATCACCGGGCGCTTGCTTGACGACACGCATATCGCGTTGATGGTCGTGGTCATAACTGGAAATACAGACTGTGTCGACATGGCGAATACCCAGCTCACGGGCAAGAATGGCAGCAGGGACCAAACCACCGCGGGTAACGGCGATAATACCTTGCCATTGTTCTGCGGGAAGCAACTTTTCTGCCAATTGCCGGGTGTACATCTGCATATTGTCCCAGGTAATAATAAACTTAGTGCTCATGGTGAAAACCTCGTGGCGTCTCTCGCCTTATTTTAATGTCAATGTGGGCACGTTGCTTTACACTAAGAAGACAAACTTGAGTAAGAACAACCCCGCCAAAATCCAGATACTGACAGGAACTTCTCGCCCTTTGCCCGCAAAGGTTTTTACGGCACAAAACGCAATAAAGCCAAGCCCAATACCGCTTGCTATTGAATAAGTCAGCGGCATCAGCAAACACACCACCACAACAGGCGCAGCCTCAGTCAGATCACGCCAATTAATGCTCACCAAACCTGACATCATCAAGATGGCCACATAAAATAAGGCGCCAGCAGTCGCATAGGCAGGCACCATACCTGCTAACGGTGCAAAAAAGAGCGCCAGTAAAAACAGAATACCAACAACCACAGCGGTCAATCCCGTGCGACCGCCAGCGGCAACCCCTGATACGCTCTCAATGTAAGACGTTGTGTTTGACGTGCCTAAAAGCGCCCCGACTGATGTCGCGGTACTATCTGCCAGTAATGCACGATTTAAGCGCGGTAGTTTACCATCTTTATCCAAAAGTTCCGCGCGCTGTGCCACACCCACTAAGGTTCCTGCAGTATCAAAAAGATCGACAAATAAAAATGCGAACACAATCGACACTAATCCCACTTCAAACGCGCCAGAAAAATCGAGTTGCATAAAGGTCGGCGCTAAACTCGGCGGCGCGGACATCACACCACCGTATGCCACATCACCGGCGATGACACCGATGATCGTGACCGCCAAAATGGCAATCATTACCGCCCCTTTCATTCCTCGGTGCACCAAACCGATGGTCAGAAAGAAACCAAGTGCCGCCATGGCGGGAGCAAAGGCTGTCACATCACCGAGCGCAACCAATGTTGCTGGGTGGTCAACGACAATCCCAGCGTTTTGCAACGCAATGAGCGCCAAAAAAAGTCCGATACCGGCTGATATACCGGTTCGTAGTGCCATTGGAATCGAATTGATGATCCATTCACGCACGCGCAAGACACTTAACAAAATGAAACATAACCCGGAGATAAATACGGCGGCTAACGCAACCTGCCAAGAGTGTCCCATTTGTAAAACCACGGTGTAGGTAAAAAAGGCATTCAGTCCCATCCCCGGCGCCTGTGCGACTGGATAGTTTGCCACAATCCCCATCACTAGACAGCCAACCGCTGCCGCTAGACAGGTCGCGACAAAGACAGCGCCTTTATCCATGCCTGCCTCAGCTAAAATAGAGGGATTGACGAAAATGATATACGCCATGGTTAAAAAAGTGGTGAACCCGGCGATGACTTCAGTACGAAGATCGGTGCCGTGGGCTTTAAGTTGAAATAAACGCTCTAACATCGGTTTTGTCCCAAACTAAAAAGTGATGTATCGCTAGATACCAAAAGGAAAACGTTTGCGTATTTAAAATTGGCGCAAATCTTACCGATCGATCGCTAAAATTTCCAGCGCTAAAATCATTTAGTAGTGACGAGGAGGTAGAGGAAGAGAACATTCTGTGGCAGCGAGTCGATATAACTAGACAAGTACGATTTATAGACAAATAACTTATAAAAAAAACGCCACACATTGTGTGGCGCCAGAATAAAAGCTTTTGCTTTCTGGATCAGAAATCTCTCTGTAAGAGCGGGGGAATCATAAAACTTACTTGCGGTAGCCGAACGAAGCCGGATACGTAAAACCTTTGGTGTAGACTGACTGCTGATTCCAGTAGTAGCTCGATACCATGCCTTCCATTTTTTACCTCTCTCAAGTTTAAACCAATGTTGTTCACATTTATCTCGGTTCCTTGGAGGCGAATGCTCGGGTTCACTCCATGAACAACTGGCAAGCGATGTTGCCAATGTCTAGATAATATACCAAAGGTAATTTATTTACAAGCTTTAAGGTGACAGGAGTCACAAAAAGTTCATATATGTAATTTAATTACAATAATAACGCCTAGTTTGATTGGCATAGCGGGTTTTTATCCATGTCTGTTGCCGTGATAGCGACAGTGATATGCTTGGGTTTGTTTTTCCATTTCAGTGAGACCTGCTGCATAAAAGGTCAACCATAAAATATAATGGAGTTTATCGTGTCTGACATTAGCCAATTATCACCGCGCCCTGTTTGGGCGTTTTTCGACCAAATCTGTGCTATCCCTCATCCTTCTTATCATGAGTCACAGTTAGCCCAGTTTATTATCGATTGGGCAAAGGGACGTGGTTTAGCGGTTCGTCAAGATAACGCCGGTAACCTATTCATTCGTAAACCAGCCACTCCCGGCATGGAGAATCGCAAGGGCGTAGTCTTACAAGCCCACCTCGATATGGTGCCTCAGAAGAATGAAAATACCGATCACGATTTTACCCGCGATCCTATTCGTCCCTATGTGGATGGGGAGTGGGTCACTGCCGATGGCACCACGTTAGGTGCGGATAACGGTATGGGGATGGCATCCTGCCTTGCTGTTCTCGATGCCGATGATATCGAGCACGGTCCACTTGAAGTATTACTCACCACCAACGAAGAAGCAGGTATGGATGGCGCGTTTGGGCTTGAAGCAGGCTGGCTAACAGGTGAGATACTGCTCAATACCGACTCAGAGCAAGAAGGGGAAGTGTACATGGGCTGCGCGGGTGGCGTGGATGCCAGTATGCATTTTCCACTCGAGCGACAAGCGATAGAAGGAGATCTAGCACGCTTTACGATTGGCATTAAAGGATTAAAAGGGGGCCACTCGGGCGTGGATATTCACACGGGCCGAGCGAATGCCAATAAATTATTAGCCCGTTTCCTGAGCCATCATCTTGATGATGTCGACATGAGCCTACTCGCGATACGTGGTGGTACATTACGCAATGCCATTCCTCGTGAAGCGTTTGCCGATATTGCCGTGCCTGCATCGCAAAAAGACGCACTGGCTGGCGCTGTTGACCGGTTCGCGACGCTGCTACAAGACGAGTTAGGCCGCTTGGAAGAGCAAGTGACCTTGGTAATGGAATCCACTGACAATGCAACTGATCCCCTCACACGCGCCGTCCAATCACGTTTATTAGCGGCCTTAAATGCTGCGCCTAACGGGGTAGTGAGAATGAGTGATGATGTCCCTGGCGTGGTCGAAACATCACTTAACCTCGGCGTGATTAATACTGAGGAAGATAAAATTACCGCCTTATTTCTGATCCGTTCATTGATCGACTCAGGCCGTGAAAACGTGCAAAGCATGCTGCAATCACTGGCAAGCTTAGCGAATGTTAATGTCGAGTTTTCAGGCGCCTACCCAGGTTGGAAACCGGATCCCGATTCAGAGATTATGCATATTTTCCGCGATACCTATGAAGGAATCTATCAGCGTAAACCTGACATCATGGTCATTCATGCGGGGCTAGAGTGTGGCCTATTTAAACAGCCCTATCCCAACATGGATATGATTTCATTTGGTCCGACTATCAAGTTTCCGCATTCTCCCGATGAGAAAGTAAATATCGATAGTGTTGGGCACTATTGGCAACAAATGCAGGCGATTTTAAAAGCGATTCCAGTTAAAACGGCCTAGCCGAGTAGACTCAGTTGGGGGGCGGTATCGTCTCCCAACCCAACCGACAAACCAATCAGGCGAATACCTCGCCCTTCCCCTCGATAAAAGGCTTCGTGTAACAAGGTATCAAACAAGGCGCGGTCCAAGGACTCACATCGGTGTGCGACCGTGGTGGTTTGAAAATCATTAAACTTCATTTTGATCCCTTGCCGGCAAATTCGTCCCCCTGCATCGGCTTTTTCTAATCGCGTCAGCAATTCATCGTATAAACGATCAATCCACGGCAAACAGGCATCAAGCAAGTTTAGATCCTCAGACAAGGTTTTTTCGACTCCGACGGATTTCCGTATACGCTCAACTTGCACCTCACGTCGGTCAATGCCATGAGCACGCTGCCAAAGCACGGAACCAAATTTACCAAAGCGCTGGACAAGCATTGATGGATCCGCGGTTTGAATATCATGGCAGGTAAACAGATTCCATTCATGCAACTTGGTCAAGGTGACCCGTCCCACACCAGGAATAGACTGTAAAGGGAGATCGCGAACAAAGTGTTCAACTTGGTCGGGTGACACCACGCAAATACCATCGGGTTTGTTTTTATCCGACGCTACTTTGGCGATAAATTTAATCGGCGCCACGCCCGCCGAGGCCGTTAGTCCTAACTCATGACGAATGTCGCGCCGAATTGCTTCGGCTATTAAGGTCGCAGAATTTTGATAACATTGAGTCTCAGAGACATCAAGGTAGGCTTCGTCAAGGGAAAGCGGTTCTATGGTATCGGTATAGCGATGAAAAATAGCATGCAACTGTTGAGAGATGCGACGATATTTCGCCATGTTGCCACGCATCACTGTCAAGCCGGGACACAGCTTTAATGCTTGAGCGGTGGCCATCGCAGAACGTATGCCAAACCGCCGCGCGGGATAATTACAGGTGGCAATGACACCGCGTCCATCGGCAGAGCCACCAATGGCTAAAGGAATAGACTGTAAAGCCGGATTATCGCGCATTTCTACTGCGGCATAAAAACAATCCATATCAATATGAATGATTTTTCTGCTCATGCTCCGGCCTTTTCATCAGAGTTCAGACGGGTTAGCCACGCGCTCTATAAAATGACGCGTTGGCAAAACACGTTAGATGATTTGATTTTTTTTCCACTCACGCGTTTTCTCCGCCCGCGCTTCGCGTTTTTTTCGTGCATCGCACGGCTCTGGGCAGTCACACTCTTTTTCAATACCGATCGCCCCCAAGCCACCACAGCTGCCGCTGATGGTTTTTTGCTGAACGATATAGCCGATCGCCATACCAGCAATGACAAGGAGAAAGACTGCGAAGGTGATAAGAAAGACTGACATAATTGCTCACCTATTATTGGTCGTGATGCTCAGCGCCATGAGATGCGCTGAGCGAGTAACATGCATTACGCGTGCTTTAATCGTGCTGCCTCAACGGCACTGACGCTGTCCATAAAGACACTAACGCTGCAAATAAGGTTTAAACGCCTCTGACGCGGTTTCTTCAAACCCATCGTCTGTTTTTACTACCATAAATACAGGAATATTCGCTTTGTTGGCTAATTCCATCGCTTTATCTGGCCCGAGTACCATAAAGCCCGTGGCTAAGCCATCAGCCGTCATACAAGACGGATCAAGCACGGTTACTGAGACCAAGTGATGATTGATCGGACGTCCTGTCGTAGGATCGATAATGTGCGAATAACGCATACCATCACTTTCAAAGTAGTTGCGATAGTCGCCAGATGTGGCAACCGCCATATCGCCTGGCTCGACGATCTCTTGTACTGACTGCGCTCCCGCACTCGGTTTCTCAATCGCGATACGCCAAGGCACTTGATCTTGGTTCACACCTTTTAATTGTAACTCACCACCAATCTCAACCAAATAGTTATCGAGTCCTAAATCGCCAAGGTAGTTTGCCACAACATCCACCCCGTACCCTTTCGCAATGGTTGATAAGTCAACATACAAGTCAGGGTTGGTTTTTGTGAGTCGACGCCCATCGACACTAAGGTGTTCTAAGCCCGTCATCGCCATCCGTGACGCTATCTCTTCATCACTGGGAATAGTCTCCGGCCGCTTTTCTGGCCCAAAACTCCAAAGATTAACCAATGGCCCCACTGTGACATCAAGCGCGCCTTGGGTAAGTTGATTCAGCCGAATTGCCTCGTTAATCACGGTGATTGTCGCTGGAGAGACAGAAACAGGTGAGTTCGCTTGATGCTGGTTGAATTGACTCAGTTCGGAGTCTGTTCGGTAAGTCGACATCTGATCGTTGACTGTTTCTAAACGCTGATCGATAGCCGCTTGAACGACATCCTGCGAGGGAGTAGCGTCCGTCGCGATATATTTGATCGAATAATAGGTCCCCATCGTCTCGCCCGTAAGATGCACAAGCTCAGGGGCGCGCTCACAACCGACAAGACCTGCAACCACGGCAACGACTGTTGCACAGCGTAACCAAAACTTCTTCATAGTGGTGTCCTTCGACATCAGGTTTATACGTAAAATGGCTGGCCCTTGGGCCAGCCATTACAAGGTCAGACAAACAATCAGTGCCTATCCGCCGAAATCATCCAACATGATGTTTTCGTCTTCAACACCAAGATCTTTAAGCAAGCCAATCACGGCAGCGTTCATCATTGGTGGCCCACACATGTAATACTCGCAGTCTTCCGGTGCTTCATGGTCTTTCAGATAGTTTTCATAAAGCACATTATGGATAAAGCCAGTATCACCCTCCCAGTTATCTTCTGGTAGCGGGTCGGACAGTGCGCAATACCAGTTGAAGTTCTCATTTTGCTCTTGGAGCATATCGAAATCTTCAACGTAGAACATTTCACGTTTAGACCGCGCGCCATACCAGAACGTAATCTTACGATCCGTGTTAAGACGTTTGAGCTGGTCAAAGATATGTGAGCGCATTGGCGCCATACCTGCACCACCGCCGATAAATACCATCTCTGCGTCGGTGTCTTTGGCGAAAAACTCCCCAAATGGACCCGAGATAGTGCACTTGTCACCCGGCTTTAATGACCAAATGTAAGAGGACATCTGGCCCGGTGGCACGTCTGGGTTACGCGGTGGTGGCGTCGCCACACGTACGTTAAGCATGATAATACCCTCTTCTTCAGGGTAGTTAGCCATGGAGTACGCACGAATAATGTCTTCATCTACCTTAGACTCGTAACGGAAAAGGTTGAACTTCTCCCAGTCTTCACGGTATTCCTCAGGAATATCAAAATCCGAGTACTTAATATGGTGTGGTGGCGCCTCAATTTGAATATAACCACCGGCACGGAAAGGTACCGATTCACCATCTGGAATACGTAATTTAAGCTCTTTGATAAACGTGGCTTGGTTATCGTTAGAAATAACTTCGCAATCCCACTTCTTGACGCCAAAGATCTCTTCTGGCAGCTCAATCTTCATATCTTGCTTAATAGCAACCTGACACGACAGACGCTCACCTTCACGCGCTTCACCTTTGGTAATGTGGTCAAGCTCGGTCGGTAGAATGTCACCACCGCCTTCTTTGATCTTCACACGACATTGACCGCATGAACCACCGCCACCACAGGCAGAAGACACAAATACACCAGCACCAGCCAGTGCGCCAAGCAGTTTTCCGCCTGGCTGAGTGACGATCGCTTTTTCAGGATCGTCATTAATATCGATTGTGATGTCTCCGGTTGGTACCAGCTTCGATTTGGCGAATAAAATCACCATCACCAACGCCAGTACAATCAGAGTAAACATCACTACACCAAGAATAATGTCCATTGACTATTCCTTTCCTCGCAGTTTACCCGGCTTACAGTTGCACACCAGAGAAAGACATAAAGCCCAATGCCATCAGACCTACAGAGATGAAGGTAATCCCTAATCCTCGTAGTGCAGGTGGCACATCTGAATACTTCATTTTCTCGCGGATCCCCGCCAGCGCGACGATGGCTAACATCCAGCCTACGCCCGAACCAAAGCCATAAACGACCGACTCGGCGAAGTTGTAATCACGTTGTACCATAAATGATACGCCACCAAAGATGGCACAGTTCACTGTAATCAACGGTAGGAAAATACCGAGTGCGTTGTAGAGCGGTGGGAAGAACCGATCCAATACCATTTCCAAGATTTGTACCAAAGCAGCAATAACACCGATAAAGGTCACAAAGTTCAGAAAGCTCAGATCCACCCCTTTAACCAACGCATCTTCACGTAGGATAAGGTTGTAAACCAGGTTGTTAACCGGTACCGAAATAGTCAGTACCACCACAACAGCGACACCGAGGCCGAACGCCGTTTTCACTTTCTTAGACACCGCCAAGAAAGTACACATGCCGAGGAAGAATGCCAACGCCATGTTCTCAATAAAGATTGAGCGCACCAGCAGGCTTAGATAGTGTTCCATGTGCTGTTACTCCTTCGCTTCAACTTGTTCTGGTTTGAAGGTACGCACAATCCAAATCAAAAAGCCGATGAGGAAGAATGCAGAGGGGGCTAACAGCATCATGCCGTTAGGCTGATACCAACCACCTTCGCTGACAACCGGCAGGATTGATACGCCAAAGACAGAGCCAGAGCCAAGAAGCTCGCGGAAGAAAGCCACTGTCATCAGAACAAAACCATAACCCAACGCGTTACCAATACCATCCATGAATGACGGTAATGGCGATGACTTCATTGCATAGGCTTCTGCGCGTCCCATCACGATACAGTTAGTGATGATCAGCCCCACGAAGACCGAAAGCTGCTTAGAGATGTCATAAACAAACGCTTTCAGCGTTTCGTCAACCACAATAACTAATGAAGCGATGATCGCCATTTGAACGATGATACGTACACTATTAGGAATGTGGTTACGAATCAGCGACACGAAAAAGTTAGACATTGCGGTGACGAACATCACCGCCAGTGTCATGACAAAGGCTGTCTGCATCTGCGTAGTCACCGCTAGTGCCGAACACACCCCGAGAACCTGTAAGGCAATCGGGTTGTTGTCTAGCACCGGCGATAGCAGATTTTTCTTCAGTTCTTTCGCTTCAGCCATTGGTCAGGCCTCCCTCACGAACTTTTGCTAAGAACGGGCCAAAACCCTGCTCACCTAGCCAGAAATTAAATTGATTCTGAACACCGTTACTGGTCAGCGTTGCACCAGAAAGCGCGTCAATGCCGTGCTCACTTCCTTCAGGTGCGCCGCCTTTAACGATTCGAATGGCTGGCTCGCCTTGCTCGTTGAACAGTTTTTTACCATCCCACTTCGCGCGCCATTTCGGGTTTTCGACCTCGCCACCTAAGCCAGGGGTTTCACCTTGCTCATAGTAAACGATATCAGCAACAGTGTTACCATCCGGCTCAACCGCGACAAACGCGTACATCATACTCCATAGGCCTGAGCCTTTTACGGGGAGAATGAGGCGCTGTATATCACCCGAATCATTTTTCACGACGTAGACTTTAGCGACATCAGCACGACGGCCAATGTCTGCTACATTCTCTTCGCTACTTAGCTTTTTCGAGAGGCTAGGATCTTTCGCGGCTGCGCGCTGATCATAATCAGCTGCATCAGCAACATTGACAGCATCCGGGCTGACATAGTCGCCCTTTTCAAGGCTGACTAAGCGCGTTTCAATATACTTGTTGTAAGCATCGTTAATCGCGCTCTTACCACCCGCCACATCGACACCTGCGACCGAAAGGATGTTCTTTTGTACGTCTAATTTTGCGTTCATTTGTTGCAAAGGACGTAACGCCACCGCTGCACCAGACACCACGATTGAGCACACCAAGCTCAACGCGATAACAAYGATCAGCGTCTTTTTAATACTATCGTTACTACTTGCCATTACGAGCCAGTCTCCGTTTGATGTTGCCCTGAATCACCAAGTTATCAAAGAGAGGTGCAAACAGGTTAGCGAACAAGATCGCCAGCATCATACCTTCTGGATATGCTGGGTTTACCACACGAATGATCACTGCCATGGCACCGATCAATGCGCCATACCACCATTTCGCTTTATTGGTAAACGCAGCAGATACCGGGTCTGTTGCCATGAACATCATACCGAATGCAAAACCACCCAGCACCAAGTGCCAGTAGAACGGCATGCTGAACATCGGGTTGGTATCTGATCCAATCAGATTAAACAAGGTCGCCGCAACGGCCATGCCCAAAAAGGTACCCAAGATGATGCGCCATGACGCGATCCGCATGTATACCAAGGCTGCACCGCCAATTAAGATGGCAATGGTCGAGACTTCACCAATTGAACCTGGGATATTACCAATAAAGGCATCCATCCAAGTCATGGTTTGACCACTCACATTGTGCATCAGTGCTGATTGGCCACCGGTATACCATTGGCTGAGCGCGGTTGCACCTGAGTAACCATCGGCTGCGGTCCATACCAAATCACCCGAGATCTGTGCTGGATAGGCAAAGAACAAGAACGCACGACCGGCCAATGCTGGGTTCAAGAAGTTACGTCCCGTTCCGCCAAAGATCTCTTTTGCAACGACCACACCAAAGGTGATACCGAGCGCGGCTTGCCATAATGGCAATGTCGGCGGCACGATGAGGGCAAACAAAATGGATGTAACAAAGAACCCTTCGTTTACTTCGTGTTTACGCACGATGCAGAAAAGTACTTCCCAGAAACCACCTACAATAAAGACGGTGGCATAAATAGGCAGGAAGTAGGTGGCACCGAGAATGGTTTTGGTCCCCCAGCTTGCAGCCGCTAGCGGCCCAGCGATGGACTCGGTTAACCAATAATGCCAGTTTCCACTAATGACCTGCGCAAGCTGATCGCCTGAATACAAGTCCATCAAGCCCATAATCGCTTGGTTACCTGTGTTGTACATCCCCCAGAACATCGCTGGGAACACCGCAAGCCAAACCATGATCATGATGCGTTTCAAATCGATACTGTCACGCACATGCGCGCCGGCTTTGGTCACCATACCTGGCGTGTATAAAATGGTCGCAACCGCTTCATACAAGGCAAACCACTTTTCGTGTTTACCGCCTGGCTCAAAGTGTGGCTCGATTTGCTCTAAAAAGTTTTTCAGGCTCATCTGTTACCCTTCCTTCTCAATTTTTTCCAGGCTCTCGCGGAGCATTGGACCAAATTCGTACTTGCCTGGGCAGACAAAGGTACAAAGGGCCAAATCTTCAGGATCTAACTCCAGCGCGCCTAGCTGTTGCATGCTATCTGTATCGCCGGCACAGATATCACGCAGCAACATGGTTGGCTCGATATCTAGCGGCATCACTCGCTCATAATTACCGATCGGCACCATGGAACGATCACTGCCATTGGTGGAGGTGGTTAAATTGAAAAGCTGACCTTTAAACAAATGGCCAAGATAAGCGCGCGTCACTGAGAAGCGATTTTTACCGGGTGCTAGCCAACCAAACAGTTCTTTCTCGTTACCTTCGCGAAGTACCGAGACCTGCATATGGAAACGACCTAGATAGGCATGTGGGCCAGTAGCTTTGGTACCAGATAGCACAGAGCCAGAAATCACACGGCTTTCGCCAGCCATTAGCTCGCCATCTACCAGCTCATCGAGATTAGCGCCAAGCTGGGTACGAATGAGGCGTGGCTGACTGACCATAGGACCCGCAATAGACACAACACGGTCCGTATGGATTTCACCGGCTAGGAATAGATGCCCAAACGCAATCACATCTTGATAGTTGAGATGCCACACCTGCTTTTCCATATCAACAGAACGCAAGTAATGGATATGGGTACCAACCAGTCCTGCTGGGTGAGGACCAGCAAAAACGTGTTGTTCGACATTAGATTGCTTGCTGGTTGGAAGCTCAACGTCTGCTTTGCACACAAAGACAGATTTATCCGTGAGGCGCGATACGACGTCTAAACCAGCCACGAAGGCCTCTTTCTGTTCATCAATGATCACTTTAGGATCCGCGGCGAGCGGATTAGTGTCCATTGCGTTAACAAAAATAGCTTCGGGTTCAGCATCAATCGCTGGAGAACGGCTGAACGGTCGGGTGCGGAGCGCGGTCCACATCCCAGACTCAACCAGTTGATCAACAACGGCTTGACGGTCTAGCGAGGCTAATTGCGACGCTTCGTACTTATTGAAGGTAACTTGCTCATTTCCATCGACTTCAATGACGACAGACTGAAGAACACGCTTGGCACCGCGATTGACTTCAACCACTTTACCAGCTGCGGGCGCAGTAAATTTGACGCCAGGGTTTTTCTTATCTTCGAAAACCACTTGGCCTTTCTTCACTACATCACCCACTCGCGCATGCATAGTGGGGCGCATTCCAACGTACTCTTCGCCAAGCAAGGCGACTTTCTTGATGGCTGGACCATCACTTATCACCTGAGTAGGAGTCCCTGCGATGGGGATATCCAAACCCTTTTTTATTGTAATCATACGCACTTGCACTACATTAACGGGAAAAAGAATTCTGTTATTGCGCAGTTAAAGACACGACTTTCGACTGAATGGCGGCCTAAAGGCACACCGTCGCAACATCCTGCTAACCATTTCATCACACAAAGGCAACCTAGGTTAGTCTTTAAGCACGATATTCTATCACTAACCCCAGCACTGATTCTATGGATATTGTCACTAGGGCGTGGCAATTATCCATACCTGTACAAACAATGCGCGTTGTAACTTCACAGTTTTACTGTTGTTTTTTTACGCGTTGCAGACAGCTGTTGACCGAGACAGTCACGGATTAACACTTGTCTGGCCGTAATCAATACCAAGCAGACACCAGGCCTTTATGTAAGAAATTGTTGCCATGAGGTAAAAGATAAAATCATGCCCACTCTCACTCGTCTAAGACGCATTCACGTCACCACCCCGACATGCCGGAGAGTCAGGCGCTTGGGTCTGCGCTTGCCATTCTTGCGGTGAATAGGTGTGAATCGCAAGCGCGTGAACCTCACCCGCCAATTCATCCGCGAGTGTGCTATTCACCGCTCTATGGCGCTGAATAAGCCGCTGGTCGCTGAATAGCTCCGAGACAACCACCACCTTAAAATGACTTTCCGCGCCTTCAGGCACATTGTGCATATAACTTTCGTTGTGTACCTCAAGGTGGGCCGGCGTGAAAGCCCGCGTCAGTTTTTCTGTTATTTCTGTTTCAATTTTCATGACGTCCCCAAAATCTCCGGGCGACCTGCCCAGATTTTAGCCGTTATTGATAAAATTGCGAATCGAGTGATGGATCAAGCAACGACAGGCAGTTTGCCCTCGTTTACATTGCAGTTATCGCTTGAGTGCGACAATATACGCAGTCCGTAACCCCCGATGCAAACGCGCCAATGAAAACACTACTTCCGATTCCAGGTAGCGAATCAGCCTTGACGCTACACCGTTACCCGCAGCGAAAAAATGAGACGCTACAAGCCTTCGATGCCGCCGATGAATATATGATTGCGCACGCTAGCACATGGTCAGTACGTAAAAATGCGCGAATATTGATCATTAATGATCAATTTGGCGCACTCAGTTGCTGGGCCAGCCAGCAAGGATTTGATGTTTTTCAAGTCAGCGATTCGGTTATTTCGCAGCAAGCGACGATTGAGAATCTGGCACACAATGATCTCGCGGGTATCACTCAGCTTACCAGCTTAGATACCTTACCGGCGGATATCGATGCGGTGATGTTACGCGTACCGAAAAGCAGTAAAATGCTCACTTGGCAACTTCAGCAACTCGCCAGTGTCACTGATGCGCATACGCTTGTGCTAGCGAGTGCTAAAGCGAAAGAGATCCATACCTCGACCCTTAATCAGTTTGAGCATTGGCTGGGGGCAACAACCACCTCGCTGGCGAAGAAAAAAGCGCGTTTGATTTTTACCACACCGACCAAGCAACCGGTACCGCAGCCCGATCCGGTCAACGATGTCGACGTACCAGAATTCTCGATGCGACTGGCTAACTGGCCCAATGTTTTCTCGGCCAAGAAACTCGATATTGCCGCGTATTTAATGCTGCCGCACATTCCGAGTCAGGCACATTTAAAACGTATTGTCGATTTAGGCTGCGGTAACGGCGTATTGGCATTACAAGCGGCACGAAATAATCCAGCGGCGTTCATTTATGCGGTCGATGAAAGCCATATGGCCGTCGCCAGCGCAAAACACAATCTGAATCGCCATGATATCGACTCACGCCGTTTTCTCTGTGAGGCCAGAGATTGCCTCACCGGTTTTGAGCATACAGATATCGATCTTGTGCTCTGTAACCCACCCTTCCACCAGCAGCAAACCATTACCGATCATATTGCTTGGCAAATGTTTTGTGACGCAAAACGTGTTCTGACCACGAATGGCGAGCTTTTAGTCATTGGCAATCGTCATCTCGGCTATCATACTAAGCTTAAACGTCTTTTTGGTCATGTCACTGTCGTTGCGTCGAATAAAAAATTCGTTATTCTCAAGGCAGTCAATGCCTAATATTAAGAAAAGGAAGCCGAACCCCATGAAAAAACTGATTATTGCTATCGCTGTATTAGTCCTTGCTGGCTGTTCGACACCCCGTGAGCCACAGCTGACTATCGCACCCTCTCCGGCGTCATCCAATCAGCAGCAAGTCAACAATCTTCCGGTCGTGGTGAAGAGTAAAGACTTACGTACCGCACAATTCGTTGCGGTTATCGATAGCGGTCGCTCCAATGTCAAACCGCTGCACGCCAGCCAGAATTTGCGTGTGGTATTAGAAGACACGCTGTCTCGTCAACTGTCATCACAAGGGTTTCGAGTGGTTGCCAATGGCCCGGGAGTGTTGCGCCTCGACATTCTTGATGCCTTAGTCCGAGTCAAACACACCGTGTTTAAACATGACATGGAAGCATCGGTTCAATTACAGCTCGTTGCTGAATCCCCTGAGGGTCGCTTTGTTAAGCGTTATACCGGGAAATCGACGCAAAGTGGTGTAAGCAGTGCATCACCTGATGATATCGAACTGGCGCTGAATAACTTGCTTGAAGCGGTGTTACAAGACATTGCCGACGACGAGCAACTCCTTAATCATATGAAAGCACACTTTTAAGCATGGTATGTCGTTCGCTTCTCTGGATTCTTGTGCTGGTTATCACGCCAGTGCAAGCCAGTGTCATGGTTAAAGTCGAAACCACCTTGGGTGATTTTGCGGTAAAACTAAACCCGCAAAAAGCGCCGAAAACCGTGGCCAACTTTTTGCGTTATGTTGACGATGGCAGTTATGTCGGGACGCAGTTTCATCGCGTGATCCCACGATTTGTCGTGCAAGGCGGCGGGTTTGATAAAGCCCTGAATCGCCGACCAAGCTACGAGCCGGTAGACAATGAATCATCTAACGGTTTGAAGAATCGGCGAGCGACAATCGCCATGGCACGTACGCAAGAGCCCGACTCCGCCACCCGGCAGTTTTATATCAACATCCGTGATAATGGCTTTTTAGACGCCACGCCCAATAAAGTGGGATATACGGTTTTTGGTCGAGTCGTGGAGGGCTTTAATACGCTCCAAACGATGACCAAGCAACCCACAGTGACCGTCCCGAGCAAACGCATGCAAGATGTACCGCAACAGCCGATTGTTATCACCAATATCTACCGGATGTCCTCTCAATAGCGACAAGTAGGCTAACCACTATGCTGTCATCCAAGTTCAAAACGACATTGGCGCCCTACGCCGATCGTCGTTTACTTTTTGTTTTCTTAATGGGTTGCTGTAGTGGCTTTCCCTGGGTGTTGATTGGCTCCAACTTAAATGGTTGGTTGGCTGACGAGGGCCTATCACGCACCGCGATTGGTCTATTTGGTTCGGTTTTCGTCCTGTATGCAGTCAACTTTTTATGGGCGCCATTACTCGACCGCATTAAGATCCCTTTTCTATCTCAGCGCTTGGGTCAGCGCCGCAGTTGGATTTTTTCGACTCAAGCTATTATGTTGATTGCCACCTTGGCGTTGTCACAACTTGATTTACAAGGGCTTAAAGCGGTCGATCCTTGGGTTACTACTGTGGTGTTATCCTCACTCATCTTTGCGATTGCATTGGCCTCTTCCACCCAGGATATTGCCATTGACGCCTTTCGGATTGATAACTTTGCTGAACATGAGACTGATAAGTTTCCGCTGGCATCAGCGATGTCTGTGATTGGTTGGTGGACCGGCTATTCGGTGCCAGGTTATGTTGGCTTTGTTAACGCCGATGCCATCGGTTGGAATCATGTTTATGTGATCATGGCAGGCTTTATCGGCTTAATGGCATTGGCGACGCTGTATGTGAAAGAACCAGAAAGTGACCGCGAACAGCGCCAAGATGCCGCCACTCGCCACTATTTGGCGCAAGGATACAGTGGCTTGCGTGCGTGGCTGGCGGTCACCGTGGTCGAGCCCTTTGCCGAGTTTTTCCGTCGCAATGGGGTGAAAGTAGCATTAACCCTGTTGCTGTTTGTATTTTTATTCAAGCTGGGTGAAGCCTTCCTCGGACGGATGTCGATCGTGTTTTATAAAGATGTCGGCTTTACCAATGAACAAATTGGTTACTACTCCAAACTTGTCGGTTGGGGCCTCACCGTGGTCTACACCCTGATTGGTAGTTATATCAATTTGCGTTTCGGCGTGATTAAAGGGCTGTTTATTGGTGGCGTGGCCATGGCGTCCAGCAACCTGATGTTTGCCTGGCTGGCGATGGTTGGGCCCAACGAGCACCTGCTGCTGGGCGCAATCTTAGTCGATAACTTTACGTCAGCGTTTGCAACCATTGCGTTCGTGTCATTTTTAACCTTCTTAACGGGTCGTGCGTTTTCAGCCACTCAGTACGCCCTCTTAGCGTCGTTGGGGAATCTAGGCCGCACCACGGTCGCCTCCTTTAGTGGCATGATGGTAGACTGGTTGGATAGCTGGTCAACATTTTTCGTAATAACCGCTCTAATGGTGATTCCTGGGCTAGTCATGCTGATCTATATTGGCAGGCAATTCCGCCAATCCTCGTCACAAAACAATCAAACACCTGAACACTGCCCAGATTCACGTCGCAACTGACCCCACGTATCACAGTGGAGTGCAAAGTTTTGCTCTCCACTGTCGTCTGATTATTAACAAAGATCACATAAAACGGCCATGTAAACCGTTACAACTTGTCACCAATCACAATCCATTTGTGTGCCTATGTTTATTACATTCTTTATAGTGAACTTTCCCCATATACTGCTCTTAATGAACGCACACCGCGTAATTAACACCCAGCAGAGGCAGTCACTATGAAAAAATCCCTACTCGCACTCGCCGTTATCGCCGCAAGCAGCGTATCTGTTGCCAACGCCGCCGATTACTCCGATGACATTTACAAAAATGATCACAAATGGCTTCAGTTTAATGCTATGTATGCCATTAATGAAAAGCCACAGTTCGGTACCGATACTGACAAGGACCATAACTACCTAGAAATGGAATTCGGCGGCCGCAAAGGCGTGGTCGATCTTTATGGTTACGTCGATATTTTTGACTTGGCAGAAAGCGACAGCGACAACAACAATAAAAGAGAGGCCGCTAAGTCCTTTATGAAGTTAGCACCCCGCTTCTCAATTGACGGCATCACCGGACAAGACTTGTCATTTGGTCCTGTGCAAGAAGTCTATTTCTCGACCTTGTTTAACTGGGGTGGTGGCAAACAAGACACTAACAACTCGTTCTGGGGTATCGGTGCCGATGTCGAACTGCCTTGGTTTGGCAAAGTGGGCATGAACCTTTACGGTTTGTATGACATCAACAAAAAAGATTGGAATGGTTACCAATTCTCCACCAACTGGTTTAAACCTTTCCACTTCTTTGATAATGGTAGCTTCCTGTCTTACCAAGGTTATATCGATTATCAATTTGGTGCCGATGACACCTTTAAAGGTAATGACCAAGCGACCCACGGCGGTGCGATGTTTAACGGCCTATACTGGCATTCAGACAACTACGCTCTCGGTTATGGTCTAAAAGCCTATAACGATGTCTACTTGATTGAAGATGGTGGTACCGCTGATACCTCAGGCATCTCTCACTACCTAAACGCCACCTACAAGTTCTAACTGACTAGCGCGCCGGCCCTCGTCGGCGCGCTGCTTTCCTGCTTTGCCTTTCATCCTCTATGGTTATGATACACTGAGGTTTTAACCAAGCAGGCGATGTGATGAGGATTACCCTAATTGGTGCTGGCGCCATTGGCACATTATGGGCGGTGAAACTAACCCAAGCAGGACATAGCGTTAATCTGGTCACGCGAGACCACGCAAGTGAACGCACCCTTTCTTTAGACGGCACATCGTTCACCTTGCCCGCCAACCAAACCGCTTTGATGCAACAAAGCGATCTCTGGTTAGTCTGCACCAAAGCCTATGATATCCAAGCCGCATTGCTTCCCTATCTATCCTATTTACACCCAGAGACTCTGGTTGTACTTATGCATAATGGAATGGGACCGCATCAATGGCTGGCAACACAGTTACCTGACGCTCAACCTCTGCTGCTTGCTACCACATCTCATGGTGTCTGTCGCACCCGTACCGGTGATTGTCAGCACACCGGGCATGGACCAACCGCTATTGGACCAGGCAATCAAGCCGGCCATGCCTGCACCTTTATTGCCGAGGTTTTTGATCATGCCCTTCCCACCGCGACGTGGAAGCGCGAAATTTTTCAGTCACTTTGGTATAAACTGGCGATCAACAGCGTAATTAACCCACTGACCGCGGTGCATGGCATTCAAAATGGTGAGTTGCTCAAAGTTGACTACGATCCTATCATTCGCGAACTGTGCCAAGAGTTAGCCAATGTGATGCGCGCTGAAGGCGTCCACACCTCTGTGACAGAGATCCGCCAACAGATTGATACCGTGGTAAAAGCAACCGCAAACAACTATTCATCCATGAATCGTGATGTCTTCTATCAACGTCCGACAGAGCTCGAATACATTACCGGTTATGTGTTGCAGCGAGCGGCCGAACACCACATATCGGCCCCGCATCATCAACAGCTCTATCAGGCGGTACAACAAGGTCAACGGCATAAGGAATCCTCATGAGTCAACAACGTCTCCTCATTTGTATGGCCCCCGGCAGCGAAGAAATAGAAGCAGTCACCGTGATTGACGTGATGCGGCGAGCGGGGTTTGACGTGACTGTCGCCAGTGCGGCACCTGATGGAAAGCTCACCCTCACCGGCTCTCGTGGGGTGGTGATCGTCTGTGACACCACACTCGCTGCGGTGGCCGATCAACCATTTGATTGCGTGGTTTTACCGGGTGGCATCGACGGCGCACAATGTTTAGGTGACAGCACGCTGGTAACAGAGATCATTAAGCAGCAGCAAAGCGATCAGGCTTGGGTCGCGGCGATTTGTGCGGCGCCGGCTTTAGTTCTGCAACGCCACGAGCTGTTCCCTCGATCTCATATGAGCTGCCATCCGAGTGTCAGTGAGCAGATCCCCGAACAATGGCTCAGTCGGCGCCGAGTGATGACCGATTATGATCACCGTTTAATTACTAGTCAGGGACCCGGCTCAGCGATGGAGTTCGCGATTGAAATCGTGCATGTACTTGGCGGCAAAAAGCTGGCCTGGCAGGTCGCTGAGCCTATGATGCCGTTGCCTCAATTGCATTATGAGAAAAAATTCAGCGAAGGATAAATCGGCTCAGCGCCTAATCGCAAACAGGCAGCCGATTGGGCTGCCTGTTTTTTACGTTCACAATGATTAAACCCGATAGACTTTCACATTATCAAAGCCCATATCTTTGAGGTACAGGGCTTGCAGTCGACTCATTACGCCACGTTCACAATAGAGCAAATAGGTTTTACTTTGGTCAAGATCACCGAACTGCGTCGCCAACTTAAAGAAGGGAATATGAGCGACGTTCGCACCTTCAACCTTAAGTGGTTTGTCTTCTTGCTCTTCGCGGCTGCGAATATCTAAAACGACGGAATCTTTATCAACCTCGTTGACCCATTCCGCTTCTGGCGCTTTCTCTTTGCTTAGCGCTTCAATAGCACGAATATCCATGATCGTTGCCTGATCAACCGCTTGTTCTAATAAGCTAAAGTCAAACTTTGATTCCTCATGTTCCAACTTGGCTTTTTCCGCTTTGACCGTGGGCTTTTTCGAAATCACCCCACAGTACTCAGGCATGGTTTTAGCAAAATCTTCGGTGCCAATTTTGCGTGCAGTATCAATAATATCTTCTTTGTCCCAGTTGATCAGCGGGCGCAAAATCAGGCTATCAGTGACGTTATCAATCATGCGCAAGTTAGTGAGTGTCTGACTAGATACTTGGCCCAAAGCCTCGCCAGTTACCAAGGCCTGAATACCGAAGCGCTCTGCGACCATGCTCGCCGCACGCACAAACATGCGTTTCAACACCACGCCCATCTGACCGTTATCAACGTTTTCGAGAATGCTATTAACCACCGGCTCGAAATCAATCGAAATAAATTTCACTTTGGCAGAGGAACCAAATTTATTCCAAAGGTAGTGAGAAACCTGCTGCACACCCGTTTCATGAGATTTGCCGCCAAGATTAAAAAAGCAATAATGAACCTTACTACCACGTTTTATATGCAGGTAGCTCGACACCCCTGAGTCGAAGCCGCCCGATATCAAGCTCAGTACGTCTTCTTGCGTACCCAGCGGGAAGCCGCCTAAGCCAGTATGACGGTGCTTCACCAAGTTCAGCTTATCGTGGTCAACTTCCATCATCACGGTTACGTCAGGCTTTTTCAGCTGTACGCTTGCCGACGGAACAGCTTGGTTTAACCCACCGCCCACATAGCGTTCAAGCTCAATAGAACTAAAGTCATGCTTGCCGCGGCGTTTGGC
Source organism: Salinivibrio sp. AR647 (assembly GCF_001995415.1). Lineage (NCBI taxonomy): Bacteria > Pseudomonadati > Pseudomonadota > Gammaproteobacteria > Vibrionales > Vibrionaceae > Salinivibrio > Salinivibrio sp. AR647. Next base: position 90,514 of record NZ_MUFE01000010.1, read on the forward strand.
TCGGACACAAAAGGTTTTTCCTTCAATTTGATCACGCACTCCCTCTAAAGTGAGTGTATAAATATGATGCAAATCGTTAAACAGTGTCTGCTCTACCTCAAGCACAGTTTGGACGCCAGGCGTGTTAGTTAGCACATCCAGCACCAGCTGACGCTCGTCCGGTTGTTTTAATGTCACCTCAATGTGATCCCGACGGTTATATACCGCCGTATTACCAGTCCGACGCTTTAGAATATTACGAATATTGCATTCGAGGATTTTAGTAAAACGCTTTCTGACTGACTCGCTTTTGACGATCACCTCAGGGTGAATTTTAACAATAAACTTCATAACCGGTTCGATACAGCTGGAAATAAAGCCGCGGATTATACAATAACCAAGGCGCCGCTGAAACCGGCTATTTTTATATCTATTAAACGGCAATAAGGCGACGCTCACGCACCGGAATCGATAAGTCGTGACCGTCGCAGAGGATGTTAAGGGGGAGGATCAGCCACATCATCAGCAGAAATCTCGTCTGAAAAGCTCGGTTTCCCTTGCATCACAGCGATTTCTACACGCCGGTTGGCGGCTCGGTTGTCGGGAGAGCTATTCGGAGCTCGTGGCTGGGTGTCGGCCAAGCCTTCTACCTTCATCCGCAAATGGTTAAAGCCGGGCACTTTTTCCATTTCCTGTGCCACTGAGACCGCACGCTGTGCGGAAATGTCCCAGTTAGATCGATATAGCTCAGACTCCAGCGGTGTGCTGTCGGTATGGCCTGACACTTTAATTTCTCCAGGAACATCTTTTACCAGCTGCGCAATTTGGCGCACCATGGGGCGGAACTTAGGCTGCAAAAACGCAGAATTGGGAGGAAACGCCCCCTTTTCTTGAACGCGGATAACCAGCTGCTGACCTAGGTTTTCAACCTCGATAGCGCCTTCTTCTATCTCGCGCTGCAACGCCTGCATCAAGGCTTTTTGTAACTGCTCAAGTTGCTCTTGCATCCGTTGTTGTTCAAGCTGTGATGCAACCTGAGCACTCGATCCACCTTCTTTGTCAGAGGTTGTCCGCTGAGATCCGCCAGAGCGATCATCTTGCCCCTCTTGAAAGTCCAAGGTGCGCTGCGTCATGTCAATGGTTTGCTGCATGATCACTTCAATGGGCGTCGGCTCTGGGCGGCCAGGGCGAAACTCTTGTGCAATCACACTGGTCCCTTTAGGAATATCTTTCACCTCAAGGACGTTTTGTACCCCAAACGCAAATTTCATCGAGCCAGCGATTTGCTTAAACTTAAGCACGTCCATTTCTGAAAAGGACAACAGAAGAACGAAAAATGCAACAAGCAACGACATTAAATCCGCAAACGTCCCCATCCACGGTGGTAAACCGGGGGGCGGGCATTTACATTCCTCTTCTTCTTGTTGTGCCATCTCGATTCCTTACCGAAGACTATAACAGTGTTGATAATCAATGATTAACTCTCAACATCTACTTCACGTTTTTTCTCATTGAGATAGTTTTTCAAGAAACCATCAATCACTCTTGGATTTTGTCCATCCTGAATTGAGAGTAAGCCGTCCGTTATTAGTCGCCGATTCAGTTTTTCTTGCTCTTTCCGCAACGTCAGCTTATTCGCGATAGGAATGGCAAACACATTCGCTAGTAATGCGCCATACATAGTGGTTAACAACGCCACCGCCATCGCTGGCCCGATCGCTTTCGGGTCATCCATATTCGACAACATGGCCACTAAGCCGATCAAGGTACCGATCATCCCCATAGCAGGGCCGATATCCGCCATCGCTTTGAAAAAGCCAATGCCACTCTCGTGACGCTCGTCAGTGAGCGAAATGTCTTTATTTAGTGCCGTTCGCACCACATCCGCATCATGGCCATCAACGAGCAAGTCTACGCCTTTTTGCATAAACGAGTTAGTCACTTCCATTTCTTCGAGAGCGAGAAACCCGCCTTTACGCGCCGCATCGGCCATTTCGATAATTTTAGCAATCAAATCTTCCGGATCATCAGCTTTGAACATAAAAGCCTTGCCCGCAATTTTGAATGAGGAGAAGAACTGTCTCATCGGGTATTGCATGAGAACAACGAAAGTACTACCGCCAAATACAATCAATACCGACGGTAGATCAACATACATTCCAAAATTACCGCCCAGTAGCATCGCCATCGCAATGAAGGCTAATGCTCCTATAAGGCCTAGCACCGTCGCTATATCCACGTCAGTCTCCCTTAACTACCATTAAGTCATTGTTGTTCACTTTCAGGGTATTGGTTATATCGGCAACCAATCCTTTAGGTTTAGCGTAAATCCGTCAATATTAATAAGGATAACATGCCATTTACCGCTTGGGGTAAGAACACAAAATCGGCCTCTGCGGTTTGACCACTTTTCACCGCTGAGTTACCGTCTAGCCTTTCTTTTCTAATTTTATGGCATCATGGCTGTGAAGAAACCAGAAAATATGACCTTTGAGGACACGCTCAAAGAGTTAGACAGTATCGTTGGCGCGTTAGAGTCCGGCGAACTGCCGCTTGATACGGCAATGAAACGCTTCGAGCGTGGTATCACCTTAACCCGTCAAGGGCAAAAAACCTTGGCGGACGCCGAGCAACGGGTCGAGATCTTGCTTTCGCAAGAAGACGATGGGCCACTGACTGAGTTTTCCCCCCAAGACGATGACTAGTACTGTTGCAAAAGAGACTCTGCGCGAGACGCAAACGCGAAGTAACCGACAACTTGAATCCTGGCTTTATACCCTAGACCATCAGGAACAACCTCTTATTCAAGCGATGCGCCATGGCTTGTTATTGGGAGGAAAACGGATTCGCCCGTTTTTAACCTATGCGACGGGGCAACTTTTCGGTATACCGCTTGCGCAGCTCGACACACCCGCAGTAGCAGTAGAATGTATTCATGCTTATTCATTAATCCATGACGATTTACCGGCGATGGACAACGACAGTTTGCGCCGTGGTCAGCCGACTTGTCATGTTGCATTCGATGAAGCGACGGCGATTCTCGCCGGTGATGCGCTACAAACACTGGCTTTTACCGTGCTTGCTGAAGGTGAACTCAATCCAAATGCCCAACCATACCGTATCGATATGGTGAAAGTATTGGCCAATGCAAGCGGCGCATCCGGGATGTGTCTGGGTCAATCACTTGATTTAGCCGCAGAAGGCCGAGCCGTTGATTTATATGCCTTGAAGCAAATTCATCGTAATAAAACCGGTGCACTCATTAAAGCGGCGGTACGATTGGGGGCCTATGCGGCTGGGGAGACTGGGGTGAAACACCTCGGATCGTTAGACCGATTTGCGGATGCTATCGGGCTCGCATTCCAAGTTCAGGATGATATTTTGGACATCACCAGCGATACGCAAACGCTTGGAAAGCCTCAAGGTTCCGATGTGAATGCGGAGAAGAGCACCTACCCTGCTTTACTGGGGCTGGCTGGCGCGCAAGAAAAAGCGGCGCAACTTTACCAAGAAGCACTACACGCCTTGGAGGCGATCCCCTACAATACCGAGCAACTGGAAGTTTTTGCCCGATATATCATCGAGCGCAACAACTAGCATGATTAATAAAAGCGCCGAACCATTATGACATTGGATATATCAAAATACCCAACCCTCGCGCTTGCTGATACGCCTGAAGAGTTACGCACCTTACCGCGTGACCACTTGCCTCAGTTGTGCGAGGAGTTACGTACCTATTTACTTAACACAGTGAGCCATTCCAGCGGCCATTTTGCCTCAGGGCTGGGAACGGTGGAACTCACTGTGGCGCTGCATTATGTCTATAATACGCCGTTTGACCATCTTGTTTGGGATGTAGGGCATCAAGCTTACCCCCATAAAATCTTAACCGGACGGCGGGAGCAGATGCCCACGATCCGGAAAAAAGATGGCCTTCACCCCTTCCCTTGGCGAGAAGAAAGCCTTTACGATGTGCTGTCAGTCGGGCACTCTTCGACCTCAATCAGCGCAGCTCTCGGGATGGCTATCTGCGCGGAAAAAGAAGGGCAGAACCGGCGCGTAGTCAGTGTGATTGGCGACGGCGCCATCACCGCGGGGATGGCTTTTGAAGCCATGAATCACGCTGGGGATGTGAAGCCCGATATGTTGGTCGTACTGAATGACAATGAGATGTCTATCTCAGAAAATGTCGGCGCCTTGAATAATCATTTTGCGCAATTGCTTTCTGGCAATGTCTATACCAGCATTCGCGAAGGCGGCAAAAAAGTGCTCTCCGGCGCCCCCCCGATTAAAGAATTGGTACGTCGTGCGGAAGAACACCTTAAAGGCATGGTCGTGCCTGGCACCATGTTTGAAGAGTTAGGCTTTAATTACATTGGTCCGATTGATGGGCACGATGTCGAAGAGCTGGTCAAAACCCTTAAAAATATGCGCCACCTAAAAGGTCCGCAATTTTTACATGTGATGACCAAAAAAGGCAAAGGTTACGCGCCGGCAGAAAACGATCCGATTGGCTATCATGCTGTCCCCAAGTTTGATCCGAGCGTGCATACGTTACCTAAGTCCAAGCCTTCCAGCCCTACTTTTTCCAATGTGTTTGGTGATTGGCTTTGTGATATGGCCGAACAAGATGACAAATTGTTAGCCATCACGCCAGCCATGCGAGAAGGGTCTGGCATGGTCCGCTTTTCTAAGGCACACCCAGATAAATATTTTGATGTCGCTATCGCGGAACAACACTCGGTAACGCTTGCCGCGGGTATGGCGATTGGCACCTATCATCCGGTGGTCGCGATTTATTCGACCTTTCTACAACGCGCTTATGATCAGCTCATTCATGATGTCGCGATCATGAATCTTCCGGTGTTATTTGCGATTGATCGCGGTGGTATTGTCGGCGCCGACGGTCAAACTCACCAAGGTGCGTTTGATTTAAGTTACTTACGATGCATCCCAAATTTGGTTGTCATGACGCCCAGTGATGAAAACGAATGCCGTCAAATGCTGTATACCGGTCATATTCATGATGGTCCCGCCGCAGTGCGGTACCCTCGAGGCAGCGGGATGGGCGCTGTTATTGACGATAAAATGCAAGCTATCCCCGTGGGTAAAGGCGTGGTCAAACGTCAAGGTGAACACATCGCCATTCTGAACTTTGGCACCTTACTGCCAAGCGTATTGGACGCGGCAGACACACTCAACGCAACGGTTGTCGATATGCGCTTTGCTAAGCCGCTTGATCACACACTGATCGAGGAGATGGCAAAAGCCCATGACTGCTTGGTGACCGTGGAAGAGAATGCGGTAGCGGGCGGCGCTGGCTCTGGCGTCATTGAAACATTGATGGCGCAAGGCACGGTGAAACCCGTCCTGCAAATAGGCTTACCCGATCGTTTTATTTCGCAAGGCACACAACAAGAAATCCATGCCGATATCGAATTAGACAGCACCGGCATTGAAGCGCAAATCCGGCGCTACCTCGCTAAGCTAGGTTAAGCTAAGCCCCTGAAACTAAAAAAACCGCTAGTACTTAGCGGTTTTTTTGTTTTTCCAAACGATTAATTTGATGACTTGGCGTCTGAGTACTTGGCTTGTGACGACTTAATGGCTTGGTTACTTAATGACCTAGCTACTTAGTTACTTAGTTACTTAGTGCCAAAAAGTTACTTAGTGCCAAAAATCTTATCGCCAGCATCGCCCAAACCAGGAACAATATAGCCGTTATCATCTAACTTCTCATCAATGGCAGCAGTATAAAGCTCCACATCAGGATGTGCTTTTTTCAGTGCTTCGATCCCTTCAGGCGCTGAGACCAAAACCAAAACCTTAATTTGCTGACAGCCCTGCTCTTTCAACAAATCGATCGTCGCAATCATAGAGCCACCGGTTGCTAACATCGGATCCACGACCAAGGCCATTCGCTCATCGATGTTGCTCGCCAGTTTATGAAAATAAGGCACAGGTTCAAGGGTTTCTTCGTCACGATAGACACCCACGACACTGATCCGCGCGCCAGGAACGTGCTCTAAGACACCATCCATCATACCGAGTCCAGCACGAAGGATAGGCACCACAGTCACTTTTTTACCTTTAATTTGGTCGACATCAACCGGGCCATCCCAGCCATCGATCGTCACTTTTTCTGTATCGAAGTCTGAGGTGGCTTCATAAGTCAACAGGCTACCTACTTCGGTGGCAAGCTCACGAAACCGCTTGGTGCTGATATCACGTTCACGCATCAAGCCGATTTTATGTTTGACTAACGGGTGCCTTACTTCCACGACCTTCATCTTAGACTCCTTACAAAAAACAAATTCTCGGTAGTATACATGAAAGTAATTTGCTAGCGTAGAGATAGCGCTTGATATATCGTTTATAATCTCACCAAACTGCTCACGCAAACGTTTTCCTTTCACTGAATGCGCTGATAGAATAGCGCCGACTTTTGATTTCCAACTCCGGCGAGGAATTGCAGTGAGCGGTAAACAATCATCTCTTAGCTATAAAGATGCAGGTGTCGACATTGATGCCGGCAACGCACTGGTCGATCGTATTAAAGGTGTGGTGAAACAAACACATCGCCCTGAAGTGATGGGAGGACTAGGCGGTTTTGGTGCACTTTGTTCATTGCCAACCAAATACAAAGAGCCCGTACTGGTGTCTGGTACGGATGGCGTTGGAACCAAGCTACGCCTTGCATTGGACGCGAACAAACATGACACAATTGGCATCGATTTGGTGGCGATGTGTGTCAACGATCTGATTGTGCAAGGCGCAGAGCCGTTATTTTTTCTTGATTACTATGCCACAGGAAAGCTCGACGTCGACGTCGCTGCCAATGTCGTGACCGGAATCGCACACGGCTGCCAACAAGCCGGCTGTGCCTTGATCGGCGGCGAAACCGCTGAAATGCCGGGAATGTATAGTGGCGACGATTATGATGTCGCTGGCTTTTGTGTCGGGGTGGCGGAAAAGTCGGCGCTGATTGATGGCAGCAATGTCGGCGATGGCGATGCACTGATTGGCCTTGCGTCCAGTGGTCCGCACTCAAACGGTTATTCCCTGATCCGTAAAATCCTCGATGTGAGCCAAGCGGATCTCAGCACGCCATTGGCCGGTCAACCGCTTATCGAACATTTGTTGGCACCGACCCGTATTTACGTCAAATCTGTCTTAGCGCTGCAGGAGCAAACCTCAATCCACGCGGTGTCGCATATCACAGGTGGCGGTTTTTGGGAGAATATTCCCCGCGTATTACCTGCAGGGACAAAAGCAGTGATCGACAATAATAGCTGGCAGTGGCCTGCAATTTTCGACTGGCTGCAAGAAAAAGGCAATGTCAGCGATTACGAAATGCTACGTACGTTTAACTGTGGTGTTGGCTTGGTCATTGCGCTACCACAAGCCGAAGCAGAGAAAGCAATAGCTTTACTCAATGAAGCAGGAGAAACCGCTTGGCAACTGGGTCATATTGCCCATGCAAACGCTAATGAAGCGCAAGTGGAGCTCACAGAATGAAACGCATTGTTGTGTTAATTTCTGGTAGTGGCTCAAACCTGCAAGCGCTCATTGATCAGTTTCATCAGGGGCATCAGGCACGCATCGTTGCTGTTATCGCCAATAAAGCAAACGTATATGGCCTAACACGTGCCGAGCAAGCCGATATTCCCGCTCAGGTCGTTGCTAATACAGCGTATGCCAGCCGCGAAGACTATGACGCGGCTTTGGTTCGGGCTATCGATGTTTATCAACCCGACTTAGTGGTATTGGCTGGCTTTATGCGTATTTTAACCCCAGGTTTTGTCAGCCATTACGCAGGGCGGATGCTGAATATTCACCCATCACTGCTCCCTAAATACACGGGACTACATACCCACCAGCGCGCGATTGATGCTGGCGACAAAGAGCATGGGACGTCGGTACATTTTGTCACGGAAGAACTTGATGGTGGGCCTGTGATATTACAAGCTCGCGTCCCTATCTTTGCCGGTGATGAGATTGATTCCGTCGCCGCCCGTGTTCAACAACAAGAACACCGAATCTATCCATTAGTGGTTAAATGGTTTATTGATGGACGGCTTAAAATGGAAGCTGGGAAAGCTTGGTTGGACAATCAGCCACTCGGTCCTTCAGGCCATGCAGCTGACGATTGACCGGCATTGCGATGAACAGGCGCCTCGGCGCCTGTTCGATCATGATGTGGCGACGCTCGCTTGGTTCGAGCAATAGACCTCGCCAAAGTGGAACACGCAGTACTCCCCTTCTTGCATCTTATGCCAGCTCTCATTATTGGTCAGCGGCTGCGTCGCAATCACTGAAACAATATCATCCGGCGTTGTCTGCTCGTGAAAATCAACTGTCATTTCTTGATCGATCAAACTCGCTCGACCAAATGGCGCACGACGTGTAATCCAATGCAGATTATTGGTGCAATACGCCATCACATAATCGCCATCGCTAAACAGCATGTTATATACGCCAAGCGCGCGCAGTCGGTCACAGCGTGAAGCAATAAAATCAAACACCTCACACATGTTGTCCGGTTGCTTTGGATAATGCTTAAACAGCTCGTTTAACAACCAACAAAAGGCCTTTTCACTATCGGTCTCTCCCACGGGTTTGAAATGTCCCGTCTCGAGACTTTCAAACCCAGAGAGTTGGCCATTATGGGCAAAGGTCCAATGGCGTCCCCAAATTTCTCGCGTAAAAGGATGTGTGTTTTCCAAGCTCACGCCGCCTCGGTTCGCTTGACGAATATGACTAACGACCGAACAGCTTTTGATCGGATAACTGGTTACAAGCTCCGCGACTTTAGATTGACTGCTGGGGGCCGGATCTTTAAAGGTACGAAATCCTTTACCCTCATAAAAAGTAATCCCCCAACCATCACGATGCGGACCTGTTTTTCCGCCCCGTTGAATTAAGCCGGTAAAACTAAAACAGATATCCGTAGGGACGTTGGCACTCATGCCAAGCAACTCACACATTCTTTCGTCTACCTCTGCGAATTATGCTGCCATTTCCTTTTCCACCAATTGGATCAGAATATGGATAATTTTGATATGAACTTCTTGAATGCGATCAGCATAACCAAAGTGTGGAACCCGAATTTCGATGTCCGCTAGCCCGGCCATTTTGCCGCCATCTTTTCCCGTTAGCATGATTGTTTTCATGCCCTTTTTCTGAGCCGCTTCCATCGCGTTTAAGATGTTCCCTGAATTCCCCGAGGTCGATAGGCCAAACAGAACGTCCCCCTTCATACCCACGGCTTCAACATAACGGGAGAAAACATACTCGTAGCCAAAGTCGTTGGAGACACAGGAAATATGACTCGGATCGGAAATGGCAATCGCCGGGTAGCCTGGACGGTTTTCGCGGTAACGCCCGGTGAGTTCTTCAGCAAAATGCATCGCATCACAATGTGAGCCACCATTACCACAAGACAACACCTTGCCGCTGGCCTTAAAACTATCAGCAAGGAGTGTCGCCGCTTTTTCAATCTGCTGGATGTTATTGTCATCACTCAAAAATGCGGTTAACACATCGGCTGCTTCTGAAAGCTCACCGCGAATAAGATCTTGGTACATGGCACCTTCCCACTGTTAACAAATATCACGCCCGTTAGGCATCAGTCAGTTCAACTGTCAGTGTACCCGTATCGTTTTAGGGCTGTCGACTACCGTTATCATCCAGCAAGCGAGCTCGGTCACGTTTGCTTGAATGGCAACCTATCTTTCCATTTGTGCAATAACTGCAGTGAAGATTTTCTGACCTTGCAGGCCAGGTCACACCGTATGATTTTACAATTATTTAATTTTTTGGTTACATTGAGTGGTACGACCTCTTACCACGACGCGTAAGAGCCTAATTAAACCGAAGGAGATGACGTGATGGCAACAGGGTTATATATCGTCGCCATGCTAATACTGGCCGGCGTACTCGCATACCATCGTGCTAAGTTGCTGGTATCGACTGCCGTACTGGCAGCCGGATTAGTTGTAGGGACAGTCATAGGGAGTGTGGGGCAAATTACTTGGTTAATTTTTGCCGTCATTGCTCTACCACTAAATATTGTGACATTTCGTCGCAATTGGCTGAGTAAGCCTGCATTTAAAGCCTTTAAATCCGTGATGCCAGAAATGTCAGCAACGGAGAAAGAAGCGATCGACGCAGGCACCGTCTGGTGGGAAGCCGATTTATTCCGCGGCGCCCCGGATTGGAACAAATTGCATGATATTCCGGCCCCCACACTTAGCGCTGAAGAACAAGCCTTCCTCGATGGACCTGTTAATGAGGTCTGTCGCATGGTTGATGACTACCAGGTTACGCACGAGCTTGCCGATCTTCCCGAAGAGGTGTGGCAGTATCTGAAGGACAATAAGTTCTTCGCCATGATCATCAAAAAACAATATGGTGGCTTAGAGTTTTCCGCATATGCACAGTCTTTAGTGCTGCAAAAACTGTCGGGTGTTTCTGGTGTACTGTCGTCAACCGTGGGTGTTCCTAACTCGCTCGGCCCTGGTGAACTACTTCAGCATTATGGTACCGAGGATCAGAAAGACCACTACCTCCCTCGCCTTGCCCAGGGTAAGGAGATCCCTTGTTTTGCATTAACCAGCCCAGAAGCCGGTTCGGATGCGGGCTCTATTCCAGACTACGGCGTAGTGACCAAAGGCGTTTGGAACGGTGAAGAAGTCCTGGGAATGAAAATCACCTGGAACAAACGCTATATCACGCTTGCACCAGTAGCGACTGTCTTAGGCTTGGCATTTAAGCTACGCGACCCCGATCATTTACTCGGTGATCAAGACGAGCTCGGCATCACTTGCGCATTGATCCCAACCGATATGGAAGGTGTGCAAATTGGTCGCCGCCATTTCCCATTGAACGTACCTTTCCAAAATGGCCCGACTCAAGGTAACGAAGTCTTTGTTCCGATGGACTTTATTATTGGCGGGCAAAAAATGGCCGGTCAAGGCTGGCGCATGTTGATGGAGTGCCTGTCTATTGGTCGCGGTATCACGCTGCCTTCAAATACCACGGGTGGGCTTAAATCGGCTGCACTTGCAACCGGCGCTTACGCACGTATTCGTCGTCAGTTCAAATTGCCAATTGGCAAAATGGAAGGGATCGAAGAGCCGCTGGCTCGCATCGCGGGTAATGCCTATGTTATGGATGCCGCGAGTGCGTTGACCGTGACAGGGATTGATGCAGGCGAAAAACCCTCTGTTATCTCGGCAATCGTCAAATATCACTGTACCCACCGTAGCCAGCAGAGCGTCATTGATGCGATGGATGTTATTGGTGGTAAAGGCATCTGCTTAGGGCCGAAAAACTATTTGGGCCGGAATTACCAGGGTTCACCGATTGCTATCACCGTGGAAGGTGCGAATATTCTGACCCGCTCAATGATTATCTTTGGCCAGGGGGCGATTCGTTGTCATCCATTTGTCTTAGATGAGATTCGTGCGAGCGAGAATAGCGATCAGCAAGCGGCACTTGCAGCATTTGACAAAGCACTGTTCGGTCACGTCGGCTTTGTATTTAGCAATGTTGCTCGCACCCTTTGGCTTGGTTTAACCGATGGACGTTTCTCGAAAGCACCACGCAAAGACGCGACACGTCGTTACTACCAGCAGATGAATCGCTACAGCTCTGCGCTGGCACTGCTTGCTGATGTCTCTATGGCGGTATTGGGCGGTAACCTGAAACGTAAAGAGCGCTTATCGGCGCGCTTGGGGGATGTGCTTAGCCAGCTCTACTTAGCATCCGCGACCATGAAGCGTTACGCTGACGAAGGCTACCAGACCGAGGATCTTCCTTTAGTTCATTGGGGCATGCAAGACGCGATGTACCAAACAGAGCAAGCATTGGATGGTTTCCTCGCAAACTTCCCGAATCGTGTGATTGCCGGGTTAGTAAGAGCCTTGGTGCTCCCTCTTGGTAGAGGACGCCGCCAGCCGGGTGATCGTCTGGATGGTAAATTGGCAGTGATTTTACAATCACCTAGTGCGACGCGTGACCGGATTGGTCGTGGCCAATTCTTTGAGCCAGGCAATGCGATCGGCAATATCGAGAAAGCGTTGCATGACATCCTCAAGGCTGAGCCTATCCATAAGAAGGTCTGTGACGGTCTTGGCGAGAAGTTGCCGTTCATGTTCCTGGATCAAGTAGCCGATAAAGGGTTACACGCTGGCGTCATTTCCGAGCAAGAAGCCGACTTACTGCGAGAAGCCGAGCAAGGTCGACTCGAAACAATCAATGTCGATGACTTTGATCCTGCAGAGTTACCTGCCGCGTCAGTCAAAGAAAACAAGATGCATAATGCGGCATAACCGCACTGTATTTTGAGCGCACCACTAAAAGAGAGGGATTTCCCTCTCTTTTTTTATCATTAACCACGGCTAAATTTTATCATTCGCCACGGTTAAACATTTTTATTCGATCCATCGATATCCAGCTCATCCGTCTCTTCACTTGCCTCCTTTGACTCCGCGTCTTTATCGGGTGGCGGAGCTTCAAGCTCTTGCGCGGCTTCAGCTAATTTTCGTGCTTTACGCTTTTTCAGCACAAACCAGGTTGCGGCGCCAATCAAGATGACAAGCAAATTACCTAAGCCAATAATAATGAGAGACGTTGTACGTGCTTCAGCCTGCTCTCTTTCTCGTCTCCGTGCCTCGGCGGCCTCCATCATTGCCTGCTCACGCGCTTCGCGCTCTGCTTCAGCTTGTTCTAGCGCTGCGTAATCTGTAACAGCAAAAGTTTGCTCTGGTAAGGGGAAAACCAGGGAGCGACCCGACAATTGGTCTGTCGCGTATAGTGTTGAGCGCCATTTATATTGCCCAGGCGTACTCGCATAAGGAATATCGAGCGAGAGTGTCTCTGACTTTTCCTCACTATTTTTTTGATAGACCGTTGTCTTGCCTTCGGTATCAGTAAACTTGGCATGAACAGACACGCTGCCGGGCTCAATGCTAGCTTGTTCCATTTGGATAGTTAACTGATGCGGCTCATCATCTATTTGGCTTTGCTTAAAAGTCGCCATGAGTGGCGTCGGGTAAACGAGGACTTCTTGCTCAAGGGTACGAAAGAAGATCCCATTTCCCGATGTCACACGTGCTCGATACTTACCTGGCATCACATCAATAGGAAGCGAAACAGTAAAGATCCCATCATTAGGCGCTTCATCCAGCCCTGTTCCATCATCACTAAACTGGCCGAGTGATTTTGGCTGAGGACGTTGGTCAGGATTAAGCGAGGCAGGATCGTCAACAAACTCAGAAAAACTAACGGTGAGATCCACACGCCGAATAAAGTCTCGCAGATTAAGGGGGTCATCACCTAACATTAATCGTGCGGTGAATTTAATCGCTTCACCTTGATAAAGCCGACTGGGCAAATCTTCCACTTTCATGCGCAAGTCGCTCAGCACTTTCACTTTGTTATCAGGGCTAACGCGACCAATGGCTTGCCACGGCCCGGGCATCGGATCGCTAATCGATACAATGTCCATATCAGCCTCTTGATGCCAAGAGACATTATCGGGATGCCGCCATGCATAATATTTGCTTCCGTCAGGCCGAACCAAGACCACGGGCATGCTGGGTTTTTCTCGATAAATGACAAACGCAGCACGCTCAATCGTGGGGTCAACGCGAAAGCGGTTTTCCAGCAGCCGGATTTCTTGCTCGTTGGCGTGTGCCAATAAAGGGAAACAAAAACAAACTGCCCACCACCGCTTTCTCATGCCTGCTCCTACTGCCGCCAAAGACAGCTGCCGTTTTGTTCAATAAAGTCTAACCGCGCTTCATGCGCACTCATTTCATCGGCCGATGCAGGGATGACCTTTAGCGATTTCTGACGCTTAACCGTTCTCGGCGCCATTGGGCTTGCATTATCAGTATCGGTCCCTGCATTAAAGGATAAATCTGTTTGTCCACCCGTCATTAACAGATAGACGTCAGCTAGTATCTCCGCATCCAGTAAAGCCCCGTGTAATGTGCGCCTTGAGTTATCAATGCCATAGCGATCACACAATACATCCAAGTTATTACGTTTGCCTGGGAAGATTTTCTTCGCCATTGCCAAGGTATCTGTGACTGTGCAAATCTCATTGGTTCGCACCGATACCCCGAGGTTTTTAAACTCATGGTCCATAAACCCCACATCAAAGGGCGCATTATGAGCAATCAACTCAGCACCTTGAATAAAGTCGACGAAGGCCTGATGCACGTGCGTATAGGCAGGCTTATCTGCTAAAAATGCATCAGTAATACCATGCACTGAAATCGCTTCAGGGTCGATCGCGCGCGTGGGTTTGATATAGGCATGAAAGTGCCGACCGGTGAGTTTGCGATTGATAATCTCAACGGCACCGATTTCTATAATATTGTGACCTCGGTAGTGAGGCCCACCTTCGCGGTTCATACCTGTGGTTTCGGTATCTAACACGATGAGACGATCGTAATTCGCTTTCATGGCAATAACTGTGTCAAACTTGGCTCAGATGAATAGCCTATAGTATCAAAGATGACCAAGCAGGTAGAAATTTTCACAGATGGTTCATGCCTCGGTAACCCAGGTCCTGGGGGGTATGGTGTGGTAATGCGCTATAAGCAGCATGAAAAAACGCTGAGTGCTGGGTTTACCCTCACCACCAACAACCGCATGGAGTTGATGGCCGCGATTGTCGGGTTACAAGCGTTAAAAGATTCCTGCGAAGTAGTTCTGACCACGGACAGCCAATACGTTCGCCAAGGAATTACCCAGTGGATCCATAACTGGAAAAAGCGCCAGTGGAAAACGGCGGATAAGAAGCCGGTTAAAAATGCCGACCTGTGGCAGCAATTAGATCAGGTGGCAGCCAACCACCAGATCACGTGGAACTGGGTAAAAGGCCACGCCGGTCACCCTGAAAATGAACGTTGTGATGAGCTCGCGCGTCAAGCCGCTAACCAACCAACCGAAACAGATGAAGGCTATCAGCCTCCCGCATAAAAGCATGGTGCGCTAACCGCCGTTAGGTACAACTCCCCCTAGCGGCGATACCGCTTGCTTTAGTTTCCAACGGGGCTTAATCGGTTTAAGTGGATAACTGCGTTTGCGCGCCATAATAAGATAAATAGATCCTAACGCGGGCGTTATCATACTGGCGCTACTTTCAACCCACGCATGGCGAGCGTTGGGGCGTTGTGTTGGCCATAGACCCATTTGCTGTGCGGTAATGATTTCATAGTTCATGACACTTAACCAATCTTTGACGCGCAGCGGTGAAAACATTCGTCCTCCCCAAGGTAGGCGCTGATGTCGACCTCTAATCAGCTTTTTTATCCCCAGGAGACTGGTTGGATTAACGCCAGAAAGAATCAAACAACCATCGTCAATCATCACGCGATCGACCTCTCTTAGTAATCGGTGCGGGTCGTCGCTATAATCAAGTTGGTGTGCGAGTAAACAGACATCAAAGGACTTTTGGATAAACGGTAAGGCATAGTGGGCAGCCGTGAGGTTACGCATCGGATTGTGTTTATCGACACAGACTTGGTGTTGAATGTTACACTGTTCACTGACTAGCTCGCAGCTTAATCCACCTAATTTAAGCAAATGGTAGCCGAATAAAGTAGGCAGGCACTCATCCAGCCGAGTTTGCAATTGGGTGCGCGCCCAATCACCGTAGGCAATCTGGTCCCATGTATAGGGATAGTCAAACTGATGTTCAATGCGCGCTGGTTTCATTATTAAGGCTCATTCTATCGCTGGAGAACCCAATGCTTCACGTCAAAAGCATACCTGCATTTAACGATAATTACATATGGCTCATTATTAGTGAAGATAATCGATGCGCCGTGGTCGATCCCGGTGAAGCAAGTCAGGTTATTGACTATCTCAAAGCAAATACGTTGACACTGTCTTGTATTCTTATCACACATCACCACTGGGATCATACGAATGGTATTGAGGAGCTTGTCCGTTTCGCACCCAGCGCCCAAGTTATCGGACCGGAGATCAAACCTATCCCGCGCTTAAGTATGGCAGTGGGAGATGGCGATCAGATTGATGTTTTCGATCATCGATTTTTAGTGGTCGGAGTTGAAGGACATACTGATGATCACATCGCTTTTGTTGGCGATGGGAAGCTGTTTTGTGGTGATGCGCTATTCTCTGCTGGCTGTGGCCGCTTGCTTGGGGGCACCGCAGCACAAGCGCTAACTTCGCTTAAGAAGCTAGCCTCCTTACCGATTGAAACAGAGGTCTATTGCGCCCACGAGTATACCGCTGCCAATGTTGCCTTCGCACTCACTGTCGAACCTGAAAACGATGATCTCCATTTGTATCGCGAAGAAGTCAACCGCTTACGCGCTCAGGAAAAACAAACACTACCGAGCACCATTGGACGCGAAAAACGTATCAATCCGTTTTTGCGCATTCATGAGCCAAGCGTGATTCAAGCGGTCAGCGGGCGTGCGCAAGATAACACTGAATTAGAAGTTTTCCGCGCCTTACGTCAGTGGAAGGACGAATTTTGAGCTGAGTCTCTTGTCATCAGTGAGACCAGCCCCTATCATCATCGGCTATTTTGGACGAAGGTTTTTATGCCATGAAGTACCGTTTAGTTTTATTGAGCACACTGTTGCTGAGCGGCTGTCAGTCAACGGGTGACGCTCAAGACACGGATACCGCCCACAAAGCGCCTCCTATTGCGGCCCAGAAGGCTTCATCTACGCCCACAGAGACCGCAGTAACACCAGAGAAAGCGGTACCTAACCAACCCACGGTACTCTCACCGCAAAAACAAGAGGATGTTTGGCAGCGGATCAGTATGCAACTCTCCTTGCCTGTCCCAAATAATGCATCGGTGAGGCGGTATCGAAATTGGTATTTAAACTACCCTAATCACCTCGCAACCGTGACTGAGCGCGCGACGCCCTTTTTACACCTTATTGTTGAAAAAGTAGAAGCTCGTAATATGCCACTCGAGCTGGCACTGCTGCCTGTTGTTGAAAGCTCGTTTGATCAGTTTGCCTATTCTCATGGTAGAGCCGCGGGCTTATGGCAGTTTGTTCCTGCTACGGGGCGACGCTTTGGCTTAGAACAAAACTGGTGGTATGACGGCCGACGTGATGTGGCCCAATCAACCGATGCCGCACTTGATTACCTCGAGTACTTGCACGGCATGTTTGATGGCAACTGGTTACACGCAATCGCGGCGTACAATTCCGGCGAAGGGCGCGTATCAAGAGCGATCCGACGTAACGAGCAGCGCGGAAAACCGACCGATTTCTGGCACCTTGACCTTCCTAAAGAGACCAGCAGTTATGTGCCCAAACTCATCGCACTGGGTGACGTGCTGCGCAATAAAAACAAATACGGTTTAGATCTCCCTGAAATCCCTAACCAACCAGTGTTAACCATGGTCGATCCGGGTATGCAAATGGATCTCGCGTTAGCGGCTAACTATGCCGGTTTGACTGTGTCAGAACTGCAAAGCCTTAACCCAGCCTATAACCACTGGGCAACATCTCCATCGGGCCCAACTCACCTTTTACTGCCGAATGATAAGGTGGCGCGCTTCAATACCGAGCTCGCGAAAAATGAGAATCAGGGACTTCGTGTCGAACGCTATGCGGTTAAGTCGGGCGATAGCCTAAGTGAGATAGCAGACCAGTATAATACCACGGTAAAAGTACTCAAACGCGCGAATCAGTTACGCTCATCACGCATTCGTGTGGGTCAACGCTTAATGATCCCGGTATCGCTCAAAGATGAGTCTCAATACACGCTAAGTGCCCCTCAACGGTTAGCCGCCTTGCAGGCTGCCGAGCGTGATGGTTATAAGCGTACTCACACAGTACGTCAGGGAGATAGTTTTTGGACGATTGCGCGTCGTTATGACGTGGATTATCGCCAACTCGCGAAGTGGAACGGCATGAGTCCTCGCGACACTTTAAGCATTGGTCAACAGCTCGTTGTGTGGGATAAAGAAAACAATACGCAACGTATTCGCACAATCACCTACCGTATTCGCCAAGGTGATTCACTGAGCACGATTGCACATCGATATAAGGTATCCGTGTCAGATTTAATCAAATGGAACCAACTGCGCCAGAACGCATATATCCAACCGGGACAACAGTTGACGCTTCATATTGATATTTCACGGAGTAGTGGCTCATGATGCAAGCCTCAACCAATCCATTTTATGCCTTACGTGACACCGTACTCCGACCAAGTGCGTGTTTCGCCGCACTAAGTCAACGACCAGCGTGGGGCTGGGTTGCTTATTTACTAATGTGCTTGAGCGCGATTGCGTTTTGGAGTGCTTATTTTGATCACACGGATGTATCAACCCTTCAGCAAGCACTGGCTCAACAGCTGTCCATGCCTCAAGCAGAAGCGGAAAAGTGGTTACAACGAGAAACACTCCTAGCCTCTGAAGTATTGGGGGATTGGTTTGGTCGTGCCGCGGTAATTTTTGCCTTAGCCCTTTGGTTCCGGTTATCCACCAAGCAAGAGGCACCTAACTTTGGCTATCGTCACTGGTTAGCGGCATCCTGCTTTATTTTCCTGCCGGCAGTCATTGGTGATTTAGCAAGCTATACCAATATGACACTCGCACCGAGCTTTATCCTTCCGGCTCATGCTGATCTCAATAGTCTGAATGGCCTGCTCAAGCTACCGCTGACATCACCCTGGACAGCTTGGGCAGCCAGTTTACCCTTGCTCCTACCATGGTACTGGGTCCTCAGTATTACCGCTATTGGTACCTGGACACCATTAAATCAAGGTAAAGCCATTGTTGTCGCCACTCTCCCCTGGGTAGCTGTTTTCGGTGGCTGGGCGATCATCATTGCTGTGAGTTAATCCATTACAGCTATGGGTTAATGCATCACACGCGACGAGCGCTCACCCTAGCACCTTAAGTTGTGCCTCCATCGCCGCATGATCGGAGGCACCATTATCAATCGCACTGGCCTGCTCCACGGTCAATCCGCGATAGAATATATGATCCAAAGGCAGCCCAAACTTAGTCATCCGCTGGTCCGGTTGAAAATGCATTTCTTGTAAAGACAAACGCGACACCATCGCTCTGACTGCTTCTAATCGCCGTTGCGACCACGTATTAAAATCCCCTGCCAAGATAATCGGTCCATCAACACGTAACAAGGCTTGCTCAAGCGCTGCTAATTGCTTTTTATAAGCCGCCATCGCGTAAGTGAAGTTAATGCTATGAATATTGACCACAGCCAGTCGCTGACCATTGGAAAGCTGATACTCACTGTACAGTGCACTTTTGGGCAAGCGTAAATAGGGCTCTACCGCTGTATAAGCGCAGCTATGGAGAGGATTAACCTGAGAAAGATTCATAACCCCAGCGACCGCATCTTGCATCGCAAACGCATAGGCTTGATCATAATGAAGTGATGACTGTGTAATCCAGCGCGCGAGTTGAGGGCCAAAACTCGCTTCCTGTAATAGCATAAGACGATGCGGATCTCGATACTGCGTCAATGCTGTATCCCATTGTGGCCGCTGCTGTTTGTAAATGTTCCAAACCAGCAAAGAGAAATGGCCTTGTTCATCCAGCGGTAATGAATGGGTATAATCAACACATTGGCGATAAATACCAGAGACAGTGTGTAACTGTGACCCATCGGGGACAGTAAAGTAACCATTGACACCCACTATGGCCGTTGGGACTAAAATGGCGCTTCCCCAGGCCACTACCTTGCCAATACGTCGTTTCATTACTTAATTACCACCATAAAGCTCACCACTGAAAGTATAGGTTGCCCCTACATCGGGCGCCGATTTTGCGATCGTTAATGCCTAAATACAAGTGATAAACACACCTTATCACTTGCCGCACACTTGATGTCAGAGATAGGATAGAAAAGCAATGATAACAAGGTGTATTCATGGAGCGACGCCTATGCTCAATAATCTATTTGTTTACGGTACTCTTTGTCCAGACGAAGAGAACCACCACCTGCTCGCTGATATGAAAGGGAGCTGGCACAAAGCCAGCATACAAGCAATACGCACCGACCGTGGCTGGGGATCGGCAGCAGGGCACCCAGGGATCGAGTTAAGTGATAACGCAAAGGACAGAGTAAAAGGCTGGTTATTTAAAGCTGACGATCTTTCAAAGAGATTAGCGCAGATCGATCAATTTGAAGGCGCTGGCTACCAACGAGTGATTGTTGAAGTGGAATATAAACATACAAGCGGAGAAGACACCAAGCATACCACCGCCTTCACTTATGAACTCTGTTTTAGTCATCAGCCTAATACGACTGGGCCAAGCCAATTCGTCGCCAAAAACGACTAATAAGTGTTCTTACTCATAAACACCAAAACCACCAATAAGCCAGCGTATCGAGTGATACTTGTATAAAAAAAAGCACCGACATAAGTCGGTGCTTTTTAGGTGGCAGGGGTAGAGGGATTCGAACCCCCAACACGCGGATTTGGAATCCGCTGCTCTGCCAGTTGGAGCTATACCCCTATAAGTAGTGGCGGAGTGGACGGGACTCGAACCCGCGACCCCCGGCGTGACAGGCCGGTATTCTAACCAACTGAACTACCACTCCGCACCAATTCTGTCTCATCAAAGTCTTACACTTAATTGCTTTGATGCTTAAATTTTTGCTAACTAAAGCCTAATACTAAGCGCTAATTAGATAATGAGAGCCTGGCGATGTCCT
>NZ_MUFE01000011.1:0-87676 GCF_001995415.1 Salinivibrio sp. AR647
AATACTGCCGTTTCCGCTCGACTTGCATGTGTTAGGCCTGCCGCCAGCGTTCAATCTAATACTGCCGTTTCCGCTCGACTTGCATGTGTTAGGCCTGCCGCCAGCGTTCAATCTGAGCCATGATCAAACTCTTCAATTAAAGTTTTGGTGTTTGCTTTTCCTAAGAAAAGACAAACGGCTCGATAAATACTGTTTTGTTCGTCTCTTGCGAGACAAACGAATTGACTGTGCCGAACAACGTAAACGTTGTTTCGTATTGGTCACTCAGTTCATCGAATAAATCTTTTTGTCTATTCTCAACGAGTGCCCACACAGATTGCATAGGTCAAATTGTTAAAGAGCATTGACTGTGCGAAGCTGCGCTTCGCTTGGCCAGGGCTGCGTATCTTACGCGCCTCACCGTTAAAGTCAAGAAGAAATTTTATTTTTTATTTTCAACCCTCAGGCTGGGAATAAAACTTCTTTTTGACTCCCCTAACGCTTGGCGTTAAGTGGACGGCTATCTTAATCTTTTAAAAACTCACGTCAAGCGTTTATTTTTATTTGATTTTTTACTTCTACATGGCGCTGAGCGCTTGCCCTGTGTGCCGTGTCGATGTGGGGCGTAGTATAGCGACACAGATCACACTGACAAGGGTTTTTTACGTTTTTTATTTCGACTGGGCAATAATCCACCTAAAATGATGAATAACCAGCGTTTTGAAACATTCTTGATACGTGGTATTTACTGAGAGGTAACGCTGGCCTGTTTTCTTGGTCCTTTTCATGACATGCATTGCCTATTTGTTGTTCATGTCATCACTTTTAATTGCTCTATTTTTAATAATGCTTATGAAATCACCAGTCAATTTTGCACTAATTATCTGTATCGCCGTACTCGGCGCCATTATCGTCAACCTGATGGGGGTCAGTTCACCTGCCATTGCATTCGCTGCAGGCGCAATCGTCAGCGGACTGGCTTGCCTCTACCTTCCTCTCCCCGATTTTAAACCAGCGACACAGGATGCCCCTGCACCACATAGCGCGAACAACGACGAGGAAGAATCACCTCAGAGTAAAACCTTGTATGTGGGTAACCTACCTTATCGCGCCAATGAAAATGATGTCCGTACACTGTTTAGCGAACATGGCGAGGTTTTTGCCGTTCGGCTGATGAAGGATAAACGCACCGGCAAACGTCGAGGCTTTGGTTTCGTGGTGATGGCCGCTGCGCATGCCGAGGATGCCATCAACGCCCTGAATAACAATGTATACGGCGAGCGGACACTTAAAGTCCGTGAAGCGAACGAACCAAAAAAGCAGGCGAATAGCTAACGCGCGTCAATCCTATCGACTGTATATAGTCGGATAGCGCGTCAGCCTTAATCGGTGTTGCCGTTGCGTAAGCGTGATTGTCTGATGTTGTCGCGGTAACACTGGATAAGTTCAGTGTCGCCGTCAGTGAGACGATGCGGCGCGCGATTGCAGTGCCTGAATCAATCAAACACACTGACTCACCCAATACTTGTTGGATTTCATCTCGCAATAAGGGGAAATGCGTACATCCCAGCACCAACGTATCGATGGTGGCTGTAAACGGCGCTAAGATTGCCGTTAAGTCCTCTTGATTAACGGCCTCGCCTCGTAACTTTCGCTCTGCCATATGCACCAAAGCTGTAGTACCTACCGACACCATATGACAGCCTTTGGCGTAATCGGCAATCAACTGCTTCGTATAAGGACGAGCAACGGTGGCAGGTGTGGCCAGCAAACCTATCGTTTTATGCTGACTTTGCGCCGCTGCCGGTTTGATCGCCGGCACCACGCCGACAACCGGAATCGCTAACTGTTCACGTAACTGCGGCAGTACCAGCGTCGAGGCGGTATTACATGCGATGACGACAATATCAATATCATGCTGCATACATACCGCGCTCACCAAAGCAGTCACACGAGTGATGAGTTGGGTATCGTCCAGCTCACCGTATGGGAAAGCTGCGTTATCGAACAAATAGGTGTAGTTAGCGTCAGGAAGCAGCTCTCGCACCGACTGATAAATCGATAAGCCCCCCACACCGGAGTCGAAGATCAATATATTGGGCTGCGCCATGGGACACCCATTCAATAAAAAACGCCCTTATCATAACGATAAAGGCGTGATTAAAGCTAGTTTCACCATAAAAGCAAACGCTAGTACTGATAGTCCAGCGTCATAAAGTAGCCGCGTTCGGCCGCAGGATAACCACCCGCAGTCTCGTACTCTTTATCGAACACATTATCGACTTTGCCTTTCACGGTCAGGTTATCGGTCGCCTGATAAGAGGCAGTAACCGTCCACAGACTATAGCTTCCCAGCATCTTTCCACCGGAATAATCCAGACGTTCACTTTGATACTGCCACTGAGTACCGAGCTGCAGTCGCTCCCATTGGTAGGATGCATCCCACTTCGCTATCCGTTTAGCGCGACGTGCGAGCTGCTCGCCTGTTTTCTCATTTTTAGGATCTTTATATTCTAACGATATGCGATTATTTAAAGAGTGGACATCAAAGTTAGCAATAAACTCAACGCCTTCGATCTTAGCTTCACCCACGTTTTGGTTCTGACCATTGGGGTAACTACCTGCATACTGAATGAGATTATCAATGCGATTGATATAGCCTGTAAGTGACCAATCAACGTCAGCCGTCACGCCACGAAGAGCAAACTCGGTATTGGACGATTCCTCCGGCTTGAGCGTTGCATTGCCGCCCCATCCGTAAAGCTCAGTCAGACCGGGTGCCTTAAAAGCGGTGCCGTAGCTAGCGACCAATTGATACCCTTCCGCTATCGCAAAACCCGCGCTTGTCTGCCAAGTCGTATGCTGCCCGTATTGTTCGTTATCGTCCGAACGTGCGCTTGCCTCAATAGATAGTGCCTCTACTGGGCTAAATTGCGTTAAAAGGTAAGTGCCCAGGTTATCACGCGGATTGATTGCAATATCATCGGGGTTGGTAATCAAGCTTCCTTCATTAAAGGTGTCTTGTCGATAATCCACACCACCGCCAAGCAGCCAATCATTCGTGGCTTGATACTGGAGTCCCAACGAGGTAGTGACTTGCTCAACATCTGAAGTTTTATTGTTTTTACGGTCACTGCCAAGGCTGTAGTCATAGTTTTCTTGTTGGGAGATTTCTGCGCTGAGTGTTGCACTCCAGGCATCAGAGCGATAATTCAGCGTGCTGGCCAGTGCTTGGCTTTCTAACCAGCCATGTTTTAAGCTACCAAAATTATCGTAATCGTACTCATTCTGGTACCAGCGCCCCGTGATATCAGCCGACCAAGCAGCGTTCCATTGATAATTGTATCCAAGTTGTGTATTGCGACCAGTAAAGCCATGCTGGTCTCCACGGTTACTCGCCTTTGGGTGAACATTATATCCATCATTCGACTCATACCCAGCAATGCCTGAGAAGTGACCCTTATCGCCTAACTTTGTTGCCCAAGCGCCGTTAATCGCATGATGATCCAAACTGCCCATGGTTACGGAAACATTGGCTCGCTCTTTATCGGTTTTAGTGATGATATTGATCACACCACCGATCGCGCTCGACCCATAGAGTGTGGCGCGTGCGCCACGAATAACCTCAATACGCTCGATACTGTTCACCGGGATCTGATTAAAATCCACCGACCCTGTGATGGACGAGGCCATACGCACCCCATCAATTAGGACCAAAGAGTGGTCTGATTCCGTGCCGCGCATAAAAATAGAGGCAATTTGTCCACGACCTCCGTTTTGAGCAATTTCAATACTCGGCACCGAGCGCAATACATCGACAAGGCTTCGCGCCTGCAAGCGCGCAATGTCTTGACGTGTCAAAATGGCTGCGGATTGCAATACTGAGGCATCGGACTGCGCAAACCGACTGGCGGTCACCACCACCGTTTCGGTATTTTGCTCGGCCCACGCGCTCGCGGGGAGTAATGACGCCGCCACCAGGCTCGCCACAATTGGTTTGTTCATGGGTTATTCCTTCCTATCGCGAGAATATGCAGCACTGTGCTGCGGGGCGGGCTGTATTCGGACTTAAGAGCATGGCTTGCGCCGCCTACTGCTAACGACTTCCCATCACCTATCCAAAGAATTGGCGACAGTGTCTGGCCTAGTGCCGAGTTAGGGTCGTTCTCTGATACCGCTGCGCGTCAGTTGCGGATTCTCACCGCATTCCTGCGATTACGGCCTGTTTGCTCGCTAATCGCTTACCCGCCCAAGGATAGTAGCCATCTAGATGGATATTGTCCATTGATAACCTTATAGAATAACGGAGAATCGTGAGCAAGGCTGGACATAGCTGGGGATTTGTCTAAAATCTGCGCTCATTTTCCAATCGCTGAGGCAGCCATCATGACCAAGGCCCAATCAACCGTTGACTACGACACACAGCTTGCTGAGAAAGTCCAACGACTCACGGAACAACTCGCACCGTTTCACGCGCCTGAGCTCGAAGTGTTTCATTCGCCAGAGACGCATTATCGGATGCGCGCGGAATTTCGGGTATGGCATGAGGGGGATGATCTTTACTACATCATGTTTGACCCGGCGACTAAACAAAAATATCGCGTTGATACCTTTCCCGTGGCGAGCCGCTTAATCAACGACTTGATGCCGCTCTTACTCGAAGCAATTAAACCCAACGAGACCTTGCGCCGCAAACTGTTCCAAGTGGACTTTTTGTCAACCCAAAGTGGCGAGATCTTGGTGTCGTTACTGTACCACCGCCAACTAGATGAAGCGTGGGAGCAGGCCGCCCAAGCACTGAAGCAACGCCTCAATGATGAAGGCTTTAACCTCAACTTGATTGGCCGTGCGCGTAAGCAAAAAAAAGTACTAGACCGCGATTACGTACTAGAAAAGGTACAGGCTGATGGCCAAACCTTGGTGTACCAGCAAATTGAAAACAGTTTTACCCAGCCCAATGGCCCAGTGGCGCAAAAAATGCTGGATTGGGCGATTGATTGTACCCGAGATAGCGAGGGCGATTTGCTGGAACTGTATTGCGGTAACGGCAACTTCTCACTGGCGCTGGCAAAAAACTTCCGTCGAGTCTTAGCCACCGAGCTTGCCAAGCCCTCGGTACAATCGGCGCAATACAATATTGCCGCCAATCATATCGATAACGTGCAAATCGTTCGTATGTCAGCCGAAGAGTTTACCCAAGCGATTAATGGTGAGCGTGAGTTCCGTCGCTTACAAGACCAAGGCGTGACGCTGAGTGATTATCAGTGCAACACCATTTTTGTCGATCCACCCCGCGCGGGCATGGATGATGAAACCTGCAAAATGGTGCAAGGCTACGATCGTATTTTGTATATTTCATGCAATCCGGAAACCTTGGTCGAGAATTTACAACGCTTAGGCCAAACCCACCGGATTAGTCGTTGTGCCCTGTTCGATCAATTCCCGTTCACTCACCATACCGAAGCGGGTGTGTGGTTAGAGCGCCTATAAAACCGCTAAAGCCAGAAACAAAAAAGGCGTCGCTCGCGAAAGGGACGCCTTTTTTTTGTTTTTAGCCCTGGTGATTAGGAATCAGAGGCCGTCTCTGCAGTCTGTTTGCGACTGAAAAAGCCCAACTTATGCCCAATCCAGAAGGCTAACGCCATTGAGACCAAGATCGAGAAGAAGTTACCGCCCAGCTCTGGTATTTGCATGCGAATAAAGGCGGAATAGCCAAATGCCCCCACCAGGAAACACGCAAAGGCAATCAGCGGTGTGTCTTCTGTCAGTGGCTGTCGTTCATGCAATTGATAACAAGCATGTATGGCCAGTACAAATGCGAGAATGGGGAAGATCGAAAACGCCACGCCACTGAAAAAGACGGTGGCTAGCGTTGCACTTCCACAAATGCCAGTGACTAGCGCCAGCAATAAGAATTTACGTTCTGATTTGACTTGCTCGTGTTCCATGTTTTCACCTGTTTATGACAGTTTTTCCTGTAAGGCTCGCCGCTCACGGTCTTTACGGTACCAGTAAGCTCCCTTGGCTATCATGCGCAATTGTAACACCATTCGCTCCGCCAATTCTGCGCGTGCGTGCGGGTCGAGATCAAGGGCCTCAGCCCCCATATTGAAGACTAAAATCACACACGCCTCAGATTGATTGTACGCTTCTTCATACGTGAGCTGTGTGCGAGACTGTAAATACTCGGTTAACTCCGCAACAAAATGTTGAATTTCTCGCGCGACCGCAGCACGAAACGCAGCGGATGTACCTGACCGTTCACGGAGCAACAATCGAAACACATTCGGACTACTTTCAATAAATTCCATAAAGGTTTCGACGGAAGTACGTACCACACTGCCTTCCGCAGCGATACGTTGACGCGCTTGGCGCATCAGTTGGCGCAATAACAAGCCCCCTTCATCGACCATGGTTAAACCGAGCTCATCCATGTCTTTGAAGTGACGATAAAACGAAGTCGGTGCTATACCTGCCTCACGGGCCACTTCGCGCAAACTTAAGCCTGAGAAACTGCGCTCAGCACTGAGTTGGCTAAACGCCGCATCAATGACAGATCGACGCGTTTTTTCTTTTTGTTCTGCTCGAATCCCCATCATATCCAACTCATGGTCACCATGGTGTCACTATACGCAATTTTTATCGGCAAATCAGCCAGCCTACATCACGCGCGAACGCCAATTTCACCAGAGATTGGGCACCGAAAGTTAACCTTACGGATAATAAGCGTTAAACTAGTCATAAATGGATGTTGCAATAATGAAAATAAGGTCTGAGCCCTATGAGCAAGTCGAGTCCCCACCCAAAAGATCACTTTGACGCGATCGTTATTGGTAGCGGCCCTGGCGGTGAAGGGGCCGCGATGGGTTTGTCAAAAGCAGGCAAACGCGTCGCGGTGATTGAGCGCGAAAACACGGTTGGCGGCGGATGTACCCATTGGGGCACGATTCCCTCCAAAGCGCTGCGCCACACGGTTAGCCGGATCATCGAATTTAATCAAAGTCCGATTTATACCCAAAACACCAAGAGCCTACACAGTACGTTTGCACAAATTCTAAGTCATGCCGATTCAGTGATTGGCAAGCAAACGCGCATGCGCCAAGGCTTTTACGACCGCAACCAATGTACCTTGTTACATGGGAGTGCCACATTTATTGATGCACACACATTAGCGGTTCATCATAGTGATGGCAGCGCTGATACCTACACGGCCGATCACTTTGTGATAGCCACCGGCTCTCGCCCTTATCAACCGGCAGATGTTGATTTTGCTCACCCTCGTATTTACGACAGTGATTCAATTTTGTCGCTTGAGCACGACCCTCGTCATGTCATCATTTATGGTGCGGGGGTCATTGGCAGTGAATATGCCTCGATTTTTCGCGGGTTAGGGGTGAAGGTCGATTTAATCAATACACGAGATCGCTTGCTCTCCTTTTTGGATAACGAAATCTCTGATGCCTTGTCCTATCACTTTGGCAGTAGCGGCGTCATGATCCGTAACGATGAGACCTATGCAAACATTGAAGGCACGGAAGATGGGGTGATCGTCCATCTTGAGTCAGGCAAAAAAATGAAAGCCGATTGTTTGCTCTATGCCAACGGACGCGCGGGCAATACCGACAAACTTAATCTTCAATCCGTCGGGCTGACACCGAATTCTCGCGGTCAACTTGATGTCGATAGCGAAAGCTATGCCACTGAGGTCGGTCACATCTACGCGGTCGGTGATGTCATTGGTTATCCAAGTTTAGCGAGTGCTGCCTACGACCAAGGCCGTGTGGTGGCTGAAGCCATCTGCCAAGGCAATGCCAATGTGCGGCTGATTGAACATATTCCAACTGGGATCTATACCATTCCGGAGATCAGTTCAGTGGGGAAAACCGAGCAGGAGCTCACTGCAGAGAAAGTCCCTTACGAAGTAGGCCGATCGCTTTTTAAACACCTAGCACGAGCACAAATTGCAGGGATGGATGTCGGTAGCTTAAAGATACTGTTTCACCGTGAAACACGCGAGATCCTTGGCATCCATTGCTTTGGTGAACGTGCCTCGGAAATCATTCACATTGGCCAAGCGATTTTCGAGCAAAAAGGTGAGGCAAATACCATCGATTATTTTGTCAACACCACCTTCAATTATCCCACCATGGCAGAAGCCTATCGGGTGGCGGCGCTTAATGGGCTCAATCGCTTGTTCTAGCGGCTTTGTTCTTATCCATGCAAAACGGCACCGAGAGCGGTGCCGTTGACTGTATTATCAAACACCTGCGGTGTCTCTAGCGACGTAAAATAGATGACCACGCTAGCGACTCATCACCAAGAACAATAAAGTTTGGATTTTGCAGTGAATCCCGCTCGTTATACGACAAAGGGTCAAGCTCTGTGCTGAGGATCCGTCCACCTGCTTGCTCGACGATGCATTGCGTCGCGGCGGTGTCCCACTCACCGGTCGGTCCTAAACGCAGATAACAATCTACCGCCCCTTCCGCCACTAAACAGGCTTTCAGTGCGGCTGAGCCCAAAGGGATCAAATCGTAATTAATTTCAGGCGCTAGTTTTTCCGTCACCGCATGAATATCTTGTCGACGACTGATCGCAATGGATAACGAGGTAATCGCTTCGTCGCGCTTCATGGTCGAGATGCGATGCATATCGCCATCAGGGGTGATTTTCCACGCCCCTTTATCTTGGCACGCATAATAGGTCACACCCGATACAGGCGCATAGACCACGCCCATCACCGGATGGTTGTTTTCCACCAGCGCAATGATAGTGGCAAAATCGCCACTGCCAGCGATAAATTCTTGGGTACCATCCAGTGGATCAATCAGCCAATAGCGCTGCCATTGTTGGCGATCACTGAAGGGTACACCGCAATCTTCTTCCGACAATACCGGAATATCAGGCGTCAACGCAGTGAGTTTTTCCGTAATCAGCTTGTGGGCAGCTAAATCGGCGCTGGTCACCGGCGTTTGATCACTTTTGGTGATCGCTTCAAAATCACCGTCTTGATAAATATCGAGAATAACCTGGCCCGCTGAGCGGGTTATTTCAATCACATCGGGCAACAACTCAGGCAATGCCATGCCTCACCTCTCCGCTTGTAAGTACTTCAGCGCCATCATCAGTGCGGTAATACTGCGCGCTTCACAGAAATCACCATGGGTCAGTAACTCTTCCGCTTGGGCTAACGGCCAGCGAATGATCTCAAGCGGTTCGGGTTCATCACCTTCCAAGCTTTCTGGATACAAATCACGTGCCAACATCAAGGTCATACGGCTGGAAAAGTACGAAGGCGCGAGGACCACCTCTTTCAACGGGATCAATTCGCGCGCGCCCTGGCCAATTTCTTCTTTCAGCTCACGCACCGCCGCTTGCGCAGCCTCTTCACCCGGGTCAATTAAGCCTTTCGGGAATCCCAATTCATAGCGCTCTGTCCCAGCAGCATATTCTCGGACTAATAAGAGATCGCCTGACTCGGTAACCGGCACCATCATTACCGCATTACGGCCTGAGGGTTTCATCCGCTCATAGGTACGTTCAACGCCATTGCTAAACGTGAGCGCTAACGACTCCACCTTAAACAAACGAGAAGCGGCGACGACCTGTTTCGACAGGATTTGAGGAAGTTTACGCTGCGTCATAGTGTGATTTGCCACCCTTTGCTGATAGGCCAATCAGGCCTTGTTAGCCGCGAAAAGAAAAGCGATAGCGGCCTTGTTGATCTGGCGCGCCTAACCAAGATAATGGCGCCTTCATCGGCTCGGGATAGTCAGGCCCCGGCTTTAGCCATCCCGATACAGAGTATCGCCCAGACGGCGTAATTGACAATGAAAACTTATTGCTTAAAGACGCCGACTGCCCCTCGCCGTGCGCGGCAATACCTTGATTTTCGCAGGATAAAGCGGCTTGCGCAGGAATATTTTCTAGCTGCCCCATCGGCAGTTGCAATACTGCATGCTGCCATTGGATTAGCCCTTGCAATTGCTGACACCCTGATTCAGCCAAGATGGCATCGCGCAGCACCAGATCGAGTGTGCCATCAATCGCAACGCCTGGGGGCAGTGCGATAGCGCCTGTTAATAGCTGCGCGGGCGCAGACACCAACGTTTGTGACACCGTCAGTGTCGAGCCGTTAAAACCGAGGTTCCCTTTGCCTCGCAACCCGTCAGGGCTACGTACCTGAATGGCCGCTTCAAACGTCGCGCCGGTGACTAAACGATGCCACTGCACATCCCATTGCACCGGTCCTAGGGTATAATTTTGCCACCGTATTTGTTCGACTTGTCCGTGCCAAACCGTGCCGTCGATTTCACCGATTTGTATCGCATCGGGCAAAGGCGCTAGACGTAATAAAGATGCAGGCGCATGCACCACAACACTGACCACAAAGACAAGCACACACCCTATGCCGAATAAGCCTTTTTTCCACATTGTTTTATCGCTCCAACTGCAGTCGATTCACCTTAACTTTGCCGGCCGTCTCTGTGGCTTCCGTGCTTAAACGCACTACGCGAATACCATGTACACTCGCCAGTTGATCTAACCAGCGGAGGAGTTGGTTAAACGGCAGCGGTTCAACCCCAAGCTGCACGCTATCTTCACCCGGTTGTAAGCGCGTAATCGTGAGGTTAAATTCCCCAGCACTGGCCGCGATGACTTGGTTTAATGGCTGTGTTCGGCTTGCAGAGGCTTGATGACCGCTTCCTGACTGCGCCCGCAGCTGCATGATTTGGGTGCGCTTTTGTTGAACGTCTCGCAACAGGCGCTGCTCGCTGGCTAGCGCGGTATTGGCCTTTTCGGCCTGAGTCTGAAGCGGGGCGATCACTCCCCAGTACAAAAGGCTAACGACCAGCACGCCACCCGCGATCAGTAATAACCGCTGCTCGCGCACACTGATCGCCTGCCACTGGGCTTGAATGCGTGCCATCATGATGGGCTCCTTAACGTAAACTCGCCACTGACTGCGTCGCCACTACGGTTCAGCTGGCCGAGCTCAGTCGCATAATGCTCGCTCAATATTCCTCGTAAACGCTCAAATTGTGCAAAGTCTCGACCTTTGGCGCGTAAAATCAACGCGTCTCGATTACCCTGATAACGCAGCGCCTGGAGCTCCAGGCCAGGCACATCATCCAGCATTGGCGCTAATTGTGCCAACCAAGGCAATAGCGCGGAATCCTGTTGCTGCCCGGCTAGGCGGGCGATTTCAGCGTCCATTTGCCGCACCATATACGAGCGGGTTGGAATGCGTTGGTATTGTGGTAACGTCTCACGAAATAAGGCTTCGCTTTGTGAGCGTAACGCTTGCACCTGTTGCTGGGTGTCACGAAGTGCCAGCCATTGCTCGCCGCCCAACAACGCCATCACCATCACCAATAGTGCGGCGGTGGGGATCAGCGGCTTGAATCGCTGTTTCATCTGGCTTTGCGGCCGATAAGGGCCGGATAATAAATTGGCAGACACCGAGGTACTCTGTGCGGCCAACATACTGATAGTTGGTTCACTTTGCTGCCACTGCACCGGGAAGCCATCGATGGGCAAAGGCGACTCGGTGTGTGCGTCTTGCGCGCCATACACCTGCAGGCTGAGTGTCGATGACTCTGTGTCTGCCGCGCGCTCTCCCTCGGTTTGATTGCCCGACTGTTGCCACCAAGCTTGTGCCCAGAAGGCAAGCCATGCGCGCTGCCCAACCACACCTTGGTGGGGTTGATAGCGGCACAACCACTGATCGGCCAGTGGCGCTAGCGTCAACGTTTGAGGCTGCCAAGGTAAACACAACACATCCGGGATCCACTGGCGAGCATGGATATTGGCCGCATCAAGGGCCTGCTGCCAAGCTTGCATCTGCCGATGAGCTACCACCGCGACCTGAGCGGTGTTTTCTTGGGTGTCGAGCAGGGTGACATGCACCGCCTCAACCTCATCGGCTAATGCTTCTTCCAGTAAATAGGGCACGACTTTGTCTCGTTGCCGGCGCGAGCCAGGCGGTAACGTCACCGAAGTGAGCGTCAGCCAGGTACTGTCCACCAGCACGACCACACGTCTTGTCTGTGCTTGTTCTGTTAATGCTGACAACTGCTGACAGGTGCCGGTCGTCATCACTTGGTTATCGCTGGTACGCACCTGCGCCCAATAAATGGGTTGGCTGGCATCACTGATCCTGATTATCAGTCGCTCGCTCACGCATTCCTCCGAACCGACGGCGTAAAACCGATACTTGGCCGTCGTCTTGATAGTGCAATAATGCCTGGATGTGACGTTGGGCTGAGGCCACGTGCACATCGGCGTGTAATAAAAAGTAATGGCTTGTCACGCTTAAATGCGACATCACTTGCTTGCGCGCCGCCTCATCAAAATCAGTCAGCGTCAGGGTAGCGATAAAATCGTCGACACTTTTCCAACCCGACTCAGGGCGCTCGGTCAGTACCTGTTCTGCCTGTTCAACTGACAGGGCCGGGGTAAACAACGCCGATAGCAATGCAGCCTGTTTGTCCGTTAACGTGTTCACGTTCACCATCAGCTCCGCAGAGGGAATCGCACACAGCTGCGGTGATAACTGGCGAAAGACCTCAGCGTTGACCCCACGAACAGCGCGCCACTCACTGACATCGGCAATCACGGCATCAGCCGTCACGTAAGCGGGACGGACACTCTCGTAGTGAGCATCTTCCGCGCCTAACGATTGATCAAGCTGATTATTTTCATCAATATAATCGCGACTCGCTTGCGCAATCACATCGGCTTGATAACTATCGTCGACCTGGCTACCGATTAAAGCACGCAGTACGCGCACTTCATACGGCACCTCACCGCCTAACGCTGCGCCTCGCAACTGCAAACTATTTAAGTTAAAGCAGGCTTGCGCATCTTGTAAGTAACCACTAACTTTGCCACCTTGAAGCGGAAATGTCCGCGCAGACTGGGCCCAGTCCTGGTTTACATTCACCGTATCACTGTCCGATAAACTTTCGCGTAATACCGCAGAGGCAAGGGCTTCCACCGCGTTGCTGTACCAGTACACTTGCTGAAAATGGAGCTGGTTTTCCGCCCGATGGTAATTGGTAAACAATCGTGACGCCATGCTGCCAGCAATCGCTGTCATCAGCGCCATGATCATCATCACGATAAGAAGCGCCGCGCCTCGCTGTCGGGTCATTGTGCCTCCCGCTGCAGCGGCGCGGGTAACGTTTGCCCCGCCAGCAAATACGTGCGGACTAACCGCCCGTAACGCGGATGAGTAAAGCGTACTTGCACCGCTTTGGGCAAAGCATGGGCCGTGTTATAGCTTTCTTGCCAATTGCCTTCCACGTAAAACCGAAACGTGAGCGCTTTGATATCACTGAGCAAGGTCGCCACCGCTGGCTCATCACCTGCGGCCTGATCCGGATAGCGCCAACGCAGGCGCTCTAAGTGACCGTCCCGTTGTCGGTAGCCAACCGCGACGACTTCACCGCGAGGAAAACGCGCTTGCGGATTAATCCAACCGGTACGCGTAAAACGTATACCCATTTGTTCACTTTGGAGAACATCGCGTCCGGCAATCAGCAGTCGCTCGGTCGGTGTTTGACCGTCGATACGCTGACGACGCGCGGCCATTTGACGAAAGTCACTGTCCATGATCACTAACGCACGTTGCAACCGCTGCAAGGTTTCGCCGACTTCACGCGATTGCACATTGCTGCGTTGTACGGTTTGTAGCACTTGATAAGCCGTCAAGCTGATACTGGCAAATACCACCAACGCCAACAAGACTTCAAGTAACGTAAATCCCTTTTCAGCGCGTCTCGACATACGTCCTCACGGTCACCAATGGGTTATCGCTCTGCTCAGCGGCCGACACCGACAGATCCACCGCTCGCAGTTGGCCGGTTTCGGTCGCCACCGGCGTGAGTTGCCATTGCCATTGCTGACCGGCCATCTCAGTGGTCCCTTGCGTCGCCTTTTCTGGCACGTCAGCCCTGAGCACGACTTCAGCAAGTTGGTTATCCGCCACCATGGCCGCTAAGGTTTTTTGCTCTAAACGCCCTAGCGAACGGGTATGCTGGCCCGTCGCCTTCATGACACTGAGCGCCGCAATGGCAAAAATGGCCACCGCCACCAATACCTCAAGCAAAGTCATGCCCTTTTCGGGGCTTGGCGTCTTGCCATGCATCAGCGGTCCTCCACCCGTTGCCAAGTAAACTGTGCCAGCTCATTGGCTTTAAGCTGCCAAGCGGCCCGGCCATCTACGTCGATTCGTAAGGTAAAAGGGGTGAGTTCACCATTGGGCAATAACCAGATCTGTGGTGGGGCCACGCGCTGTTCACCCTCGTCATCAAACAGGTTCTCAAACAGAGGCTTATCTTCGAACAAGCGGTCTTGTTGCTGCCAACCAAAGCCGTCCATGGTGAGAGAAAACCGGCTTTGCGCTGGCAAGGTCCCTTGGGTTGCCCAGCGTTCACTGCGCACGGGGCGCCACTTGTTTTCCCCCAACGTTAACAGCTGATAATCATGCTCATTGATGCGCACGCCATACGTTCGCCCCTCAAGCCAGCTTTGCTCGGCCCAGAGCTTCATCCGCTGGTGTAACGCTTGCCCCGCTTCTTGCGCGCGGGTATCGGCAGGCTCTGGCCACACCATCACCACACCAGAGGCACTGACAGCGATAATGACCACCACCAGTAAGATCTCCAGGAGGGTAAAACCTGCCGCTTGGCGCATCTTATTGCAGCTCGTTAAGGTTCCAGTTGCCGATGTCTTGGTTGACACCGTCGCCCCCTTCTTGGCCATCCGCGCCTAACGAGAAAATATCAATCACCCCATGTTCACCTGGGCTGACATAGCGATAATCGTTATTCCATGGGTCCTGTGGCAAGCGTTTAATGTAGCCTTGATCCGGATAGCTGCGCGGTACCGGCTCGCTTTGTGGTTTGTTCACTAACGCGTCTAAGCCTTGATCGGTGGTGGGATATTGGTTGTTATCCAGTTTGTACATGTCCAGTGCGTTTTCAAGCGCACTGACATCAGCAATCGCCTTTTTGACCGCGGCTTTATCTTTATTACCGAGCAAATTGGGGGCGACAAAGCTTGCTAATAAGCCAATAATCACCACCACGACCATCACTTCGAGCAGGGTAAAACCGTGTTGACGACGCATCTTGTTCTCCTTATTTATCATTATAAAATTACAACCCGACCATATCGTTCATAGCAATAATCGGCATCAAGGTGGCCACGACAATAAAAAGCACCAACCCTGCCATTAATACGATCATTAACGGGCCGAATATACCCAGTGCCACATTCACTTGGGCTTCAAAATCTTTATCTTGGTTATCCGCGGCACGAGAGAGCATGGGCTCAAGATCACCACTGCGTTCACCACTGGCAATCATGTGCAGCATCATGGGAGGAAATAAGCGTGACTGATCCAAAGCAACACGCAAACTGGCACCTTCCCGCACTTTATCCGCAGCTTCCAATACGCGCATGCGGACGTATTGATTACTCATCACTTGCGCAGCGACTTTCATCCCATCTAATAACGGGATGGCACTGGCCGTGCATATTGCCAAGGTACGCGCAAAACGAGATGTATTCAGGCCGCGAGCCACCCTGCCAATTACCGGCAAGGACAATATTTTTTTATCCCACACTAAGCGTCGCTGCGTATCCTTAAGCAAGGCTCGGATACTGACACCGATAAGGATCAGTGCGCTCACCACCCAAATCCCCCAGTCGGTAATAAAATCACTGGCGTTCAATAGAAATTGGGTGGATGCCGGCAGCGCCTGACCGGTTTGAACAAATTGGCCGACAATATCAGGCACCACGGTGGCCAGTAAAAAGGCGACAATCACCACCGAAAAGAAGGTGAGAATGGCGGGATACAACATGGCTTGTAACAGCGTGGACTGAATGCGCTGACGGTTCTCAACATAATCAGCCAAGCGTGATAATACGGTGGATAAATACCCCGCTTTTTCACCGGCAGCAATCATCGCTCGGTAGAGTTCATTAAACACCTGTGGGTAATCGGCTAACGCATCAGCCAAGGTGTACCCTTCCATCACTCGCGCTCGAACACTGGTCATCATGCTGCCTATTCGCGGTTTTTCCGCTTGCTCTGCCACTGCTTTTAAGCACTCTTCAAGTGGCATAGAGGCATCGATTAAGGTCGCTAATTGGCGGGTGATCAACGACAGCTCTTGTGTACGAATACCGCGGTTTCGTTGACTGAACAGTGGCTGCGACGCCGATGCCTTTTGGTTGACGCGTTGACGACGCGTAGCATTGACGTCGAGCGGGGTAAAGCCTTTGTCACGCAGCTGCTGACGCGCTTGTCGTGCAGTATCGGCCTCAATCACCCCTTTACGCTTACGCCCTCGCGCGTCTAACGCTTGATAGTCAAATGCGCCCATTAGCCCTCCTTGGTGACACGAATCACTTCTTCAAGGGTGGTTTGCCCTTGCAGCACTTTGGTTAGG
The DNA here is from genome assembly GCF_001995415.1 of Salinivibrio sp. AR647. Classification (NCBI taxonomy): domain Bacteria; kingdom Pseudomonadati; phylum Pseudomonadota; class Gammaproteobacteria; order Vibrionales; family Vibrionaceae; genus Salinivibrio; species Salinivibrio sp. AR647. The sequence goes on from NZ_MUFE01000011.1 coordinate 16,446, forward strand.
CCGTCATAGCGAATACTCGGACTTTGCGCACGCACGGCTTCTTCTATCGCATGCTCGCCCGCATCATGATGGATCAGCGCTTGCACCTTCTCGTCGACTGTCAGCAATTCATGAATCCCGGTTCGGCCTCGGTAGCCCTTGTGGTGACAGTGTTCACAGCCATCCGCTTTATAGAGCGTGATCGCCTCGCCGGGGCTCGCCAAGCCTAGCTCGACAAATAACGGCTGCTGCGAGCTATCGGCTTGATAAGGGATACGGCACCGTGGACATAAGGTGCGGACCAAGCGCTGGGCCAGCACGCCGAGTAACGAGGAGGACAACAAGAAAGGCTCAATGCCCATATCACGTAAGCGTGTCACCGCGCCAATCGCCGTGTTGGTGTGCAGTGTCGACATCACTAAGTGACCGGTCAGTGAGGCTTGTACGGCGATTTGTGCGGTTTCTAAGTCTCGAATTTCACCCACCATTACCACGTCGGGATCTTGACGCAACATGGCGCGCAACCCTCGCGCAAAGGTCATATCGACTTTTGGATTGACTTGGGTCTGACCGATACCCGCCAGATCAAATTCGATCGGATCTTCCACGGTGAGGATATTGCGATCCTCACTGTTAATGGTTTGTAATCCAGCATACAAGGTCGTGGATTTCCCCGACCCCGTCGGGCCGGTGACGAGCAAAATACCATGAGGTTTGTGAATCAGTGCGCGAAAATCTTGGTGCAAGCTGGGCACCATGCCCAACTGCGCGAGATCCAGTTGGACGGCGTTCTTATCCAGCAAACGCATGACGACACGCTCGCCATGAGACGAGGGCATGGTCGACACGCGCACATCCACCGCTCGCCCACCAATACGGACCGAAATGCGCCCATCTTGCGGCACCCGTTTTTCTGCAATATCTAGTTTTGCCATCACTTTGACGCGAGACACTAATAATGGGGCCAACTTGCGGCTGGGGGATAGAACGTCACGCAGCACCCCGTCAACGCGAAAACGGATCGATAACGCATGCTCAAAGGTTTCGATATGAATGTCAGACGCGCTTTCTTTAATCGCTTCGCCTAACATGGCATTAATCAACTTAATGATCGGCGCATCGTCTTCCGATTCAAGCAAGTCTTCACTTTGCGGCAGCTCTTCGGCCAACGAGAAAAAGTCGTCGCTGTCAGCATCCGCACCAATGTCAGCCATTAGCTGTTGTGCATCGGCGCTGTCTCTTTGATAGAGGCGAGTCAGGTGGTGCTCAAAGTCAGCATCCGACACCCATTCGGGGGCGATATCCGTACCCAGAACACGTTGCACCTCCACCAAGGTCTGCGGTGTTACCGACGCTAAACACAATAAACGTGGGGTGTCGTTGTCGGTCAATACCACCACACCGTGACGACGCGCAAAGCCAAAGGGTAACTGCCAGGTTGTCACCGGTTCAGCCGCTAGCGCCGCAGCACGCTCACTCATCCTTCTAACTCCGCTTGTAGCATACGTACTTCGGCCGGCATCACCGCTTCGCTGTTGTAATCAGGCAGGACCGGTTTTTCGGCGTCAGGCATCAGCTTAACGCCATCTTGGGCGCGCAGTAATTGCTCGGCGCGGATATAGTTGTATTTGCGTTGAGTCACCCCGTCTGCGGTCAAACCAGTACGGATAATGGTCGGCTTAATAAACAGCATCAGGTTTTTCTTTTCGGTTTCGGTCGAGGTCGACTTAAACAAGTGCCCTAAAATGGGAATATCCCCCAACAGTGGCACCTTGGATTCACTTTCGACCGTGCGTTCGTCAATCAAGCCGCTTAATACAATCATTTGTTGGTCACCGACCATCACTGATGTATTCAGTTGACGTTTACCAAAGCGCACATCCACCGCGCCACTGGCGCCAAGCACGTTCGAGACTTCTTGCTCAATATCGAGCAACACCGCGGAGCCTTCGTTGATTTGCGGGGTGACTTTCAGCTTGATCCCCACATCTTTACGCTCAACGGTTTGGAAAGGGTTGTCGTTATTCGAGCCCGTTTGCGAGCCGGTGATCACAGGGACTTCTTCACCGACAATAAACGAGGCTTCTTGGTTATCGAGCACCATCAAATTGGGCGACGACAAAATATTCGACTCGTTTTTCGACGCCACCGCGGTCACCAAAGCGGTCCAATCGCCCATGACTACGCCGGCAGCCAAGCCATTTAATCCACCTAATACATTGTTTAATGCCGAGTAATCGCCCGACTCGGTAATCGGAACATTGTACGGAGTACCATCATCCCGATAGCGTACTTCAGTACGAGTAGTATCTTCCGCTGCTTTTTGTCCTGTGAGGTAACTAGTAACACCCACCCCTGCGTTATTAAACTGAATCCCGCCGTTTTCAAGCGAGCCCCACTGTACGCCGAGGTTCGCCCCATCGGATTCCGACATTTCGACGATTAGCGCTTCAATCAACACTTGTGCGCGACGAATATCGAGCTGAGAAATCACGCTCTCAAGGGTTTTTAAAATATCGGGGGGCGCGGTGATCACCAGGGAGTTAGTGCCTTGGTGCGAGGAAATTTGTACCGCTTGATCATTTACGCTCGGTTGGTTTTTCTTCTCTTTTTCTTTTAACAGATTATCGGAGACGCCTTGTAATACATCTACGACGTCTTCCGCTTTCGCATAGCGCAGATAGATCACCCGGCTGTTGCCCGTGGTCGCCATTTCTTGATCAAGTTGTCGGATAAGTTCAATCACGCGCTCACGGACTTTGGGCTCGCCAGAAACCAACACCGCATTCAGCCGTTCATCGGCGACAATGCGTGGTTCTAAAAGCTCAGGGCGAGTGTTGGCGTTGTCTCGCTTATTGAGGGTATCGACAATCCGTACCATTTCCGCGGCTGAAGCGTGGTCAAGGCGGACCACTTCCACTTTTTTATCGCCTGCTTGATCGACGCGCTGAATAATATCGGTGAGCCGATTCACCACCGCGGCACGACCGGTGATCATAATGACATTGGCAGGGTCATAGTGCACCACGTTCCCTGCCCCCGCATTATTGATCAGCTGACGCAACAAAGGGGATAGCTCGCGCACCGAGACATTTTTTACGGCAATCACGCGCGTCACGACTTCGTCGCCGACCACGTTATCGCCTTCTCCAACCACAGGAACGGGCGAGGTTTTTGCATCTTTGTCGCGAACAACTTTAACAATCCCATTTTCCATCTCAACCACCGCAAAGCCATACACTTCGAGCACGTTGAGGAAAAATTGGTAGTACTGCTCATCGTCTAACGTATTGTAACTGCGTACATTAATGGTGCCGCGTACCGAGGGATCAACGATAATGGTTTTCTCGAGGTTGCGCCCTACAATTTCGATAAACTCTTGAATGTTCGTGCCTTTAAACGAGGCACTAAATTCTGCCGCTCCCGCCGGAAGGCCAGAGAAAAGCAGACTTGCGGCCATCAGATAGGGGATCAGTCGTTGCTTTACGTTCACGTCACACTCCTAAAGCCGCACGGGGCGGTTGTGGTAATTTATAGTTGAATCGAAATGTCATGTTGCTGCCCTTGTCGCTCGACCACTAAATCAAGCGTGCCCTGTTGTTGAATGCGATTGAGAATATCGGGAAGCGCCACCGAACGGCTCAGTGTTAGACCGTTAATGGCGACGGCGATATCACCCGGCTGTAACCCCGATTGCTCAAATAACACCGGATTTTTTCCTGGTGTAAGACGAAAACCTTTTAACTGTTTGGCATCGCCGACCTGCGCTAACTGGACATAATCAAATAAGCGCTGAGGATTGCTGGCAAGCTGTCGCGCTAAGTCGGCAGGCCAGTCAGGGCTGGTCTGCCTTGAGATTGGCGTCGGCTTTGGGGGCGTATGGTTACCCTCAGAAGAAGAGAACACGGTTTGCGGTGTACTGTCGGCCTCCACACCCGGCATCAACAAGGCTTCACGACGCGTGCCTTGACGAAGGATAACGCGATCAGACAAGACTTGATCGACACTGACCTGGGTACCTTTAACTTGCTCACCCACACCATAGGTTGCTTGTTGACCACCGTTAGCAATCACCGCTAATGCCCGAGCAGGCTGATTGGAAGCCACCACGCCGACTAAAGTAAGCTGTAAACGGGTCTCAGGCACTTGGCTAACCGACTGCTGGCGCTGTTGCGCGGAAGCTTGGAATCGACCAAATAACTGGGCATTAATCGCGGGCGCCAATGAAAAGGCCCCCTTACTGGCAACTTGGCTCGTCACAACCTGACTACTCGACGGCAAGATAGGTGCCGCGGGAGGCGTATAGACATGCCACACCAGCCGCCCAATAAGCCAAGCCAGTAAAAGTACTAGCCCACCGTTTAGGCACAGCAGTACCCGACCGCGTGTCAGTGCAGACATCGAGATTGTTCGTTGAGGGCTTCCTGCCTGGATCATCCTTTTAAAACCAATTAATGACACCACATGCCTATTGATGGCCTTTTTCGCCATTAGATTCCACGATTAGATTACGAAAAGCTGGACATACTAGCAAAAACACATTGTGATCTTGAGACTTTTTCATTTATAGCGTGTTTATTTTACCCAAGTCGCAGCGATGACGGGAGGATGAGCGCTGATGCTGTGATACTGCTCTAAAGTAAATTTTATGCTAATGTCGCCGATCCAGATTGCGCAGGAGTTGAGGGATGAAAAAAAGCAAATCAGCACCTTTGACAGCGGTCAGGTTAGATAAATGGCTGTGGGCCGCTCGCTTTTATAAAACACGCTCTATTGCTCGCAATATGATCGATGGGGGCAAGGTGCACTACAATGGTCAACGTGCCAAGCCAAGCAGAATGGTCGAGGTTGGGGCTGAAATACGCTTGCGCCAAGGCCATGATGAAAGAACCATCGCTGTTTTAGCGTTATCGGAGCAACGTCAAGGCGCGCCGATCGCGCAAACCTTGTATCAAGAAACCGACACGAGCCTCAAAAAACGTGAGCACGAGACGGAAATGCGTCGCTTAAATGCCCATAACCCACGTCCTGATGGACGACCGGATAAAAAGCAACGCCGAGATATTCGTAAGTTTAAACAAGGCATAGACTAAGGCCGCAAGTCGCGCCATTGCCGGAGAGAGATTGCATGTCAAACGATCAATTACACCGTTACCTATTCGAAGATGTGTCTGTGCGTGGTGAGCTAGTCAAGCTCGACGAAACCTATCAACGCATCCTGGAGAATCAAAATTTCCCAGCCCCGGTGAATGCTTTACTGGGTGAAATGTTGGCCGCCACCAGCCTGCTTACCGCAACACTCAAATTTAATGGCTCGATCACGGTGCAATTGCAGGGAGATGGTCCTGTGTCGCTGGCGGTCATTAATGGTGATCACCATCAGCAACTGCGCGGCACCGCGCGGGTGAAAGGTGACGTCAAAGAGGATGCGACCTTGCCAGAAATGATGGGCAAGGGCCAACTGGTCATTACCATTGAGCCTGTCGATGGCGAGCGCTATCAAGGCATTGTTGGCTTAGAGTCGGATCATTTACAAGGTTGCTTGGAAGATTACTTCGCACGCTCAGAGCAGTTAATGACCCGTCTTTGGTTACGCACGGGAGAGGTTGACGGCAAGCCGCATGCGGCCGGTATGATGTTGCAAGTGTTGCCTGACGATAAAGGCGACGAAGGCGACTTTGATCACCTTGCCCAGCTGACTGAAACGATTAAAAATGATGAACTTTTCAGCCTCAGCGCCAAAGATGTCTTATACCGTCTGTACCATCAAGAGAAAGTCACCCTGTATCCGGCACAAGATGTGGTGTTTAAATGCAGTTGCTCCCGTGAACGCAGTGCCGGTGCTATTGCTGCGATTGAGCGCAGTGAAGTCGACAAAATGGTCGCGGAAATGGGTACGATCCATTTGCACTGTGATTACTGTGGCACTGACTATGCGTTCGATAGCGTTGATGTGGCGGCAATTTTTGACCAAAACGCCAGCTCCTCCTCTCAAATGCAATAACCACGTGCTACATTTTTAGCGCTTCGAAGTAAATAAGCTTGACCAAGCTCAAAAGCCAGCACAACGCTGGCTTTTTTCTTATTCCTTCCCGACTTAACTCACATTTTTCTGCGCGTTATTTTTGTACAAACAATAATAGGTCTTTGGGTAGCGCAAACGTTTAACTAAGCGTTACCATGTCTATGACATGGCAGCTGGTGGTCCGTACCCTACAATCACAATAACCCCAGTCTGTCGTCATCTATGGAGTCAGTCCCTGAATATACATTTCAGGTTGCTAGCACAAAGACAGTTAACACCATCTTACCTCAAGGAGCACCTATGACTGTCCTGAACGTCGAATCTGAGGTCGCTGACATCGATCTTTCCCGTTATGGTCTGGAAAATGTCAAAGAAGTCATCCGTAACCCCTCATATGAGCAGTTGTTCGAAGAAGAAACCAAACCTGGGCTGGAAGGCTACGAGAAAGGCGTAGTGACCGAACTCGGCGCGGTGTCGGTAGACACGGGTATTTTTACCGGCCGTTCTCCCAAAGATAAGTACATTGTTCGTGATGACACCACGCGCGATACCCTGTGGTGGTCGGATCAAGGCAAAAACGATAATAAACCGATCGATCAAGCGGTATGGAATGATCTCAAGGCACTGGTCACACAACAACTCTCTAATAAACGCCTGTTTGTCGTTGATGGCTATTGCGGTGCCAACCCCAACACACGATTACGTATTCGCGTGATCACCGAAGTGGCTTGGCAGGCGCACTTCGTCAAAAATATGTTTATTCGTCCAACCGAGGAAGAACTTAAAGATTTCGAGCCCGACTTTGTGGTGATGAATGGTGCCAAATGCGTGAACAACCAATGGCGTGAACACGGCCTAAACTCAGAAAACTTTACTGTTTTCAACCTCACCGAACGGATGCAGCTTATTGGCGGTACTTGGTATGGCGGTGAAATGAAAAAAGGCATGTTCGCGATGATGAACTACTTCTTGCCGTTGCAAGATGTCGCATCGATGCATTGCTCCGCCAACATGGGCAAAAATGGCGACGTTGCTATCTTCTTCGGGCTATCTGGAACCGGGAAAACCACACTCTCCACCGATCCTAAGCGCCAGCTTATCGGTGACGATGAACATGGTTGGGACGATCAGGGCGTCTTTAACTTTGAAGGTGGCTGCTATGCCAAAACCATCAAGTTATCGAAAGAGGCTGAGCCAGATATCTATAACGCCATCCGCCGTGATGCGTTATTAGAAAACGTCACCGTCCGTGGCGACGGCCGCATCGATTTTGACGATAATTCGAAGACAGAAAACACCCGCGTGTCATACCCCATTTATCATATCGATAATATTGTGAAGCCGGTCTCAAAAGGCGGCCATGCCAACAAGGTGATTTTCTTGTCTGCGGATGCATTCGGCATACTTCCACCGGTGTCTAAATTGACGCCTGAACAAACCAAGTACCATTTCTTATCTGGTTTTACCGCGAAGTTAGCAGGTACCGAGCGCGGCATTACTGAACCCACACCTGCTTTCTCAGCGGCCTTTGGCGCGGCATTTTTGACCTTGCACCCCACCAAGTATGCGGAAGTATTGGTCAAGCGCATGGAGACGGCAGGGACTGAAGCCTATCTGGTCAATACAGGCTGGAATGGCTCAGGCAAGCGGATATCCATCAAAGATACCCGCGCGATCATCGACGCGATTTTAGACGGCTCGATCGAAAAAGCCGACACCAAGGTAATTCCAATCTTTAATTTGGAAGTTCCTGTCTCGCTAGACGAAGTGAGCGACGGCATTCTTGACCCGCGTGATACCTATGTTGACCCGCTGCAATGGGAAAGCAAAGCGAAAGACCTGGCCACACGCTTTATCGATAACTTCGATAAATACACAGATACCGAAGAAGGCGCAGCCTTGGTCGCTGCAGGTCCACAGTTAGACTAACCCCTAGCCCCATATTGCTGATGCGATATGGGGCGCTATTCCTCAGGGCGACTGGTTGACTGGTTGAAGTTTGGCAACTTTTGCGCCAATCTTACTGCTACTCGTTGCCTGATAGGATTCATTCATGCGCATCCTGGCCAAACTCTTTGCCAGCTTTTTTATCCTAATCATAATCTCACTGTCAGTGATTTTCGTGTTGCTCCATACGCGACACGCCACCCAGGTTTTCACTGCCCTTATCACCCCTATACTGCCAGGCACCTTAACGGCAGAACAAGTGGACTATCACTGGCAACGCCCGCTTCACCTCACTCTGACGCAACCGAATTACCAATATGGCCATCAACACTGGCAGGCCAATACGGCGCGTGTACAGTTCTCTGTCGAACGATGGTCTCACCTGCAATGGGTAAGGATTGACGGTCTAAGCCTTGACTTGACCGATCGGGCCATAACGTCTCTCGATATGCTACCGGCGACGCTTACCATTGGTCGTGTCCTTTTTAATGATCTTTCCCTGCAAGGACAAGGCTGGCAAGCGCAGCAAGTCAGCGCTCAGCTCGATGATTGGCACAAAGGACAAGCCCCCTTAGGATCAGTTCGCGGCCGCGCGCAATGGGAGGCCAAACAAGTCGACTGGCATGGGCTACAAGCCTCCCGACTTTTAGTCGATGCCACACCAACGCCTAACGGTTGGCAATTCCGCGGCGTGTCTTTTGAGTGGCAAGGTGCCGCGATCAGCACCCAAGGCCATTGGCAGCCAGGTGCGCTCGCCTTAACCCAGTTAACCCTGAACGATGTCATTATCGACGGGGAAGACACGTATCAACGCGTGTCCAACGCCTTATTGCAATGGCCCCACACAACCACGTTAACCATCGACCGCACTGATATTCGCCAACTCAGTGCCGAAACCGAACAGTTTTCGGTGAATGGCCTCACCTTATCGGCCGAGCACATCACCATTGCGCCAAAGACGCCTTGGTGGCAACAGCCTAAGCTACGTGCATCATTCAACGCTGACTATATCCGCTGGCACACGCAGACTTGGGATCAACCGCTTGGGGATATTGAACGTCACGGCGAAAGCTGGGTGATCCATCAGTTGACCAGTCAATGGCAAGAAGGATTTGTCGGGCTATCCGGACACTTTTCTAAGCGTCATTGGCAGATTGATAAGCTACAAGCCAATAACCTGACACTCAGTCACGCAATGCTTTCTCCGCTGATGGCGGCACTCCCGGAGTGGCCGGAGACACTGTTCATTGACGACTTATCACTGAAACATAATCAATGGCTGGCCTTATCGCCGCAGTTTCCTATCAAAATCAGTGGCATTGATGTTAATGGACGCGCATTGCAGCTATCCCCGTTCAAACAATGGCGCTTAACCGATGGCAGTTTGACCGCCAGCGCAAGCCACGCCAGCATCAATCAGCATTGGCTGGCTGAGCCCTATTTGCGCCTCGATGCCGATCAAGGGAAATTAACCCTCCAGCAGCTATTACTGGGCTTCCCTGATGGCCAACTGGCTGTATCGGGCGCCTGGGACTTAAGCGCCCCTAGTCAACCATGGTCACTGCTTGTGGATGGGTTACAAATTCCGCTCTCTGTCTATCAAGACTGGTTTGATTGGCCCCTCCCCCTGACAGGGTTTCATGATATTGAGGCAAAGTGGTCAGGGCTGGCAGCGGATCGAGAAAGCTTCAATGTGGGGCTCAATGGCGAGATGGATATCACCTTCTTAGAGGCAAAAACCCATGCAGACTCCGACACAAATTGGGCCACACAAATAAGCGCTTGGCTGCAACCGCCAAGCCCCAAGAAGGACAAACAACAGACTTTCCCGTTTGAGACTTTATCCATTGATGCTGATCGCGGCCAACTGACCGGCGCACTGCAAGGCGAGACACGCTTATCCATCCAGTGGCCGATTTATCGCACGGACGCCCCACGCATTCGTTAGCGTAACAAGGCCAACTGAGGGGCAGGTTGTGCGGTAGCGCCATCATCCGAGGGGAGCAGGACATAGGTGCCGGTAAACACACCGGCTTTTTCATCACCACTGAAAAAATCGACTTCTAACGTCACACGGGCACGGCGTCCGTTTTCTAATCGATCGAGCTCGCCACTAAGGTTATCGAGTGACACACTCGCCCGAGGCCGCTCTGCAACCGGACGACGGTAGCGAATATGGCTATCCGCTAGGACAATATCCGCGCTGAGTTGGCGCTCTTTCATCAATAGCCATACCATGCCCCAACCGGTTAACGTCGCAAGGCTGAAAATACTGCCCGCAAACATGGTTTGGCGAGGGTTTAAATTGGCGTTTAAATTGGCGCTCACTTCAAAGCTGTAGCCAGTGAACTGGCTAATTTTGACCCCCATTTTGTCGCTAATCGGAATGTGTGCTTGCCAACGCTGCTGAAGCTCGGTGCACCACTCGGGACGGCGAACCACATCCGATAACGGATCCAAGGGTTTAACCATCTGCTGATGACGTATCGGTCCTCGCTCGTCACTCAGATCGCCCTGACGGAGGAAATCGTGTTGCGCATAAAAGCTCACCGCCTCTTCACGCGCACTGCACACCAGACGTTTAGCGCCCTCTTCCCGCGCCAACGACTCTAACGCCATGAGCACTAAGGCTCCTAAACCACGATTACGATAATCTGGTGACACCGCCATATATCGGATTTGGCCGTCATTGTCTGGGGTTAAGTACAAGCGTCCAATCGCGACCGGCGCGTCATCACTGTCTACGATCATACGATGGCACGCATTAACATCATACGCATCGCGCTCTGAACCACGCGGCGCATGCCATGGCTCTCTTAACATCCGATAACGAAAGTCATAATAACGCGCTAGCTCTTGTTCTGTACGCGGGGTAACGATTCTAAACATGCCTGTCTCTCCTTGTGAGGCGCGTGGTTATACCTGAAGCCAGAAAGTCACAGGGCCATCATTCACGAGGCTTACTTTCATGTCGGCGGCGAATTGACCCGTTTGCGTTTTTAACCCTGCACGCTGGCAATCCTGACAAAATACCGTATACAAACGTTCTGCTTCATCAGGCGATGTCCCCGAGAAGCTCGGACGCATTCCCTTTTTTGTGTCGGCAGCCAGGGTAAACTGCGATATCACCAACAATTCACCGCCGTGCTGCGACACATTGAGATTCATTTTGCCATTATCGTCTTCAAACACACGATAACCTCTGACTTTATGCGCCAGTTTCGCGGCATCCGCATCGGTATCGCCCTTTTCGACGCCCAGAAGCACCACCAGCCCTTTCCCTATCGCACCGAGGATCTCACCGTCGACAGTGACATTGGCTTCACTCACGCGTTGAATTAGGGCAATCATAAGGCGCCTCCGCTTGATTGATTAAAGGATGGGATGGCTCAGCCAAACCGGCTGACTGATTGTTAACCGCTGGCGAGGTGCCACTTGGCCACCAAGTCTCCGACTCTCTTAAAGTCGCGGTAACTTGTGCGCCGAATAATACAATACACCAGCTAAAATACACCCACACAAACAGAATGGGCACCACGGCCAGGGCGCCGTAAATTAATTGATACGAGGGAAAGTGGGCAACATATAGCGCGAATACTTTTTTACTTAGCTCAAATAACACACTCGCCACAGCCGCACCGACCAAGGCATGGCGAAGGCGCACGCGAGTATTGGGTACCAGGGTATATAATCCCATAAAGGTGAGCGTGGTTAAAAGAAAAGGCAGGATTCGGAGTAAGGTGGTAAACAAATCATTCGCCAGCCCTGTCTGTAATAACGACAAAGACGTTAAGTAAGAGCTCAGCGCGATGCTAGTACCAATCAAAATAGGCCCTAACGTGAGCACCATCCAATAGATTGAGAACGCAATCATCATCGGCCGTTTGGTCTGAATTTTAAACGTGTGGTTCAAACTTTTGTCGATCGCCGAGATCAGCATAATCGCGACCACAAACAAAAAACTGACCCCAACAGCGGTCATCTTACCGGCGTTAGCAACAAATTGGTTGAGATAACGTGCCACCACCTCACCGGCGGCGGGAACAAAATTATTGATCACAAATGTTTGTAAGGTATCACCCACTTGAGAAAATCCCGGGAAACTCGAAAAAGCAGACAACACGACAGTGACTAAGGGGACCAAAGAAAGCAACGTGACATACGCCATATAACCGGCACTCACCGTGAGCCTGTCTTCGCCCATACGCTGCCACAAATGCGTGAGCATCGCTTTCAACCAATTACGGCTGTCACGCCACGTTTTCTGATTTAGCGTCCCAATTATGCGCATCCTTCCACCTTTATCTTGTGCCGTTTTACGCGTAATGAGTGTACATGATTTGCTTCTCGCTCGCTGCGATCAAAAAAAGGCACCTAACGGTGCCTTTAATCTTGGGACAGAATCTGGTGACTCAGTCACATGATGATATAACGCGATTAACCTTTACGGCCAGCGCGCTTGCGGTCTGTCTCAGTCAACAGCTTTTTACGAATACGGATGCTTTCTGGCGTAACTTCAACCAGCTCATCGTCATCAATAAACTCAAGCGCTTGCTCCAAGGTATACTTGATCGCCGGGCTCAGTACCTGCGCCTCATCGGTACCCGAGGCACGCACGTTAGTCAATTGCTTACCTTTCAAGCAGTTAACCGTCAAGTCATTGGCGCGGTTATGAATACCGATAACTTGACCTTCGTACACTTCATCACCGTGTTCAGCAAACAAGCGACCGCGGCCTTGTAGGTTAAACAAGGCATAAGTCAGTGCCTTACCTGCAGCGTTAGAGATCAATACACCATTGACACGCTGACCAATATCACCGCCTTTATACTTACCGTAATGGTCAAAGGTATGATAAATCAGGCCCGAACCAGAGGTCAGGGTTAAGAACTCGGTTTGGAAACCAATCAAGCCCCGTGATGGCATCACAAAGTCCATGCGTACACGGCCTTTACCATCTGGGAGCATGTTGCTCAACTCGCCTTTACGCAGACCGATGCTTTCCATGATGCCACCTTGGTGCTCTTCGAGTACGTCAATGGTCACGGTTTCAAACGGTTCAAATTTCTCACCGTTTTCTTCTTTGATGATCACTTCAGGGCGAGAGACGGCAAGCTCAAAGCCTTCGCGACGCATATTCTCGATAAGGATCGACAAGTGCAATTCGCCACGACCTGATACACGGAATTTATCCGGGTTCTCGGTCTCTTCAACACGCAGCGCCACGTTGTGGACCAGCTCTTTTTGCAAACGCTCAAGGATATTACGTGACGTCACGTACTTACCTTCTAGGCCGGCGAACGGCGAGGTGTTGACTTGGAACGTCATGGTCACGGTTGGCTCATCAACGGTCAGTGCGGGGAGCGCTTCAACGTTGCTTGGATCACAGATAGTGTCTGAAATCTTAAGTTCGCCCAGACCCGTAATAGCAATAATGTCACCCGCTGAGGCTTCATCGACATCAGTACGGTCAAGGCCGAGGTAACCCAAGACGCTACCTACCTTGCCATTGCGCTTGCTGCCATCGGCACTGATGATGGTCACTTGCTGGTTCGGTTTCACCGAGCCACGTGTAATACGGCCAACGCCGATAACACCGACATAGGCGTTATAATCAAGCTGAGACACTTGCATTTGCAATGGTGTAGTAATGTCGACGTCAGGCGCATCAACGTTATCCACGATCGCGTTGAACAACGGCTCCATATCGTCGCCTTCGGTCGCTTCATCTAGGCTCGCCCAACCGTTTAGCGCTGATGCGTAAACCACTTGGAAGTCTAGCTGTTCGTCCGTAGCACCCAAGGTGTCAAACAGATCGAAAACTTGATCCATCACCCAGTCAGGGCGTGCACCCGGACGGTCAATTTTGTTGATAACCAAAATCGGCTTCAGACCGTGAGCAAAGGCTTTTTGGGTCACAAAGCGGGTTTGTGGCATCGGACCATCAACGGCATCAACCACCAATAAGACCGAATCAACCATCGACATGATACGCTCGACTTCACCACCGAAATCGGCGTGCCCTGGGGTATCAACGATGTTAATTCGATAATCATTCCAGTTAATGGCGGTGTTTTTCGCCAAAATGGTGATGCCACGCTCTTTCTCAATATCATTTGAGTCCATGACACGCTCTTCCACCTCACCGCGGGAAGCTAGCGTACCGGATTGCTGAAGCAGCTTATCCACTAGCGTGGTTTTACCGTGGTCAACGTGGGCAATAATGGCGATATTTCTTAATTTATCTGTTTGTATTTTGGTCATGGACTCTCTTTTTCACTCGTTAGACGCGGCGCGTGTCGAACCTGACACGCTGAGACAGCGTATACTAGCACGACGGGGCCACCATCTGATTAAAAAAACGGCCGTAATGTACCAGATTTTGTCGCAAAACCCACCTTATTCTGTGAATCAGCTCACCATCAAAGTGGCTTGACTGCTGTCTAGTTGGTCATTTGTTAAGCAAATACAAGGATTCACCGGTCTTCGAGCAAACATGAATTTTTAAAGACGGCCCACACTCTCAATACCGATTGTCTGCTAAAAAGAAGAGGGGGATGGGGTTGCACCCATGTCGTGCACAAACATCTGCACCACCTTCGCCCCCTTGCACTATGATTGAGCATATGCGCACAATAATGGTGCAACCCGCTCTCGTTTGACGAGCACTGAGCGGCATTTTTACCCGCCGAGCCTGCTATGGCGTGGTTTTAAATTGTTGGCACAGTTTTCGCTTTGTCATGCAGCAAGGAGCCAACTCGCTATTTACCTAATTTGACACCGGAGGTTATTTCACATGTCAGTAGAAAATGTGCTCGCACTTATCCAAGAAAACGAGGTGAAATTCATCGACCTGCGCTTTACCGATACCAAAGGTAAAGAGCAGCATGTTTCCATCCCCTCTCATCAAGTGGACGATGACTTCTTTGAAGAAGGCAAAATGTTTGATGGTTCATCCGTGGCGGGCTGGAAAGGGATCAACGAATCAGACATGGTCATGATGCCAGATGCAAGTTCGGCCGTGCTTGATCCCTTTACCGAAGAAAGCACCTTGAATATTCGCTGTGATATTCTAGAGCCGTCTACCATGCAAGGGTATGATCGTGACCCACGTTCCATTGCTAAACGCGCTGAAGATTTCATGCGCTCAACGGGGATCGCAGATACCGTTCTGATTGGGCCTGAACCCGAGTTTTTCCTCTTTGATGACGTGAAATTCGCCACCGATATGGCCGGCTCTTTTTACAAAATCGATGACGTCGAAGCGAGCTGGAACTCAGGCACCGCACTGGAAGGCGGTAACAAAGGCCACCGTCCAGGCGTTAAAGGTGGCTATTTCCCGGTTGCACCGGTCGATTCGTCACAAGATATTCGCTCGGCCATGTCATTGGTCATGGAAGAGATGGGCTTAGTGGTTGAAGCGCACCACCATGAAGTGGCAACGGCTGGCCAAAACGAAATTGCGACCCGCTTTAACACCTTGACCACTAAAGCGGACGAAATTCAGATCTATAAATATGTGGTGCACAACGTCGCACACGCCTTTGGTAAGACGGCGACCTTTATGCCGAAACCACTGGTGGGCGATAATGGCTCAGGCATGCACGTTCACCAATCACTGGCCAAAGATGGTCAAAACCTCTTTGCAGGTGATAAATACGGTGGCCTATCTGAAACAGCACTTTATTACATTGGTGGTGTGATTAAGCACGCACGGGCCATTAACGCCTTTGCCAACGCGTCAACCAACTCGTATAAGCGCCTGGTTCCTGGGTTTGAAGCGCCGGTCATGCTGGCTTATTCTGCGCGTAACCGCTCTGCGTCAATTCGTATCCCAGTGGTGCCTAGCCCGAAAGCGCGCCGTATTGAGCTCCGTTTTGCCGATCCAACCGCGAACCCTTATTTGTGCTTTGCTTCGATGCTGATGGCCGGCCTTGACGGTATCAAAAACAAGATTCATCCAGGCGATGCCATGGACAAAGACTTGTATGATCTCCCGGCTGAAGAAGCGGCAGAAATTCCGACGGTAGCGGAGTCCCTTAAAGAGGCTCTACAGGCGCTGGATGCTGACCGCGAATTCTTGACCGCAGGTGGCGTGTTCTCAGACGACTTTATCGACTCATACATCAAACTGAAAAGCGAAGATGTTGAGCGTATTCAAATGACAACGCACCCAGTTGAGTTTGAGCTTTACTACTCGGTGTAACGACTCGTCACGCTGAACATTTAAAATGTAGCCCACCTCGCAGGTGGGCTTTTTTATGCTTGGCGACTGTATGTACCCACTTACAATGCTCCGCAGGGGATCACGCAAACCTAGGGGGCTGTGATGCGTGAGTTAGGTGCTCGTTGGCGAGGAGCTCTTTCGCGAGGAGCTCTTTTACTAGGCGCTATGTTACTGACATTGGCTTTTAGCAGCCATGCCGGCATGCTCTATCAGTGGACCGATGACAACGGCCAGGTGCATTTTAGCGACCAACCTCCGGCGCGCCCGCACCACGTTAGGCCGTATGCATCCCTAACGTCTTCGCCCTCTCTCTACGATGCCTCTTCGTCTTCGACTGAGCAGCCTGCGCCAGCCCTGACACCACCCAAATCGGTGACACTCACCCTTGTATCGCCCAATGATGGCGCAACATTACGCAGTAATCCCGGCGAGCTATCCGTGACAGCCACGGTGTCACCGCTCTCCATCCCCGCCGAGCAAACACGGCTCGTCTTAGACGGCCAGCCCGTTGCGTCTCCCCCAACCATTAGCTTAAACGCATCACAGCGACAGCTGGATTGGCGGCTGGCGCCCATTGATCGTGGCACCCATCAGATTCAAGTCCAATACCTCGAAAGCGGCAAGGTAATTGCATCCTCATCGATACATCACGTGTATTTACACCGCGCGCACGTTAATCAACGCCATCGACGCCAAGATTAACCGACCACGGCACCTAAACCATCACAAACTCAGTGGTACCGGCTGCATCATGCAAGGATCTCGATTACACTCAATGCACCAAACTAGTGCAAACAAGGACGCGACACGGATGACGCCAGCTCAACTGTTTGATCATCTGCTTACCGCCATCATTGTGGTAGACAGCCAATGGCGTATTGAATACGTTAATGCAGCAGCAGAACAGCTAATGCATCAAAGTGCTAGGCGCTTGCGCCAGCAACCCCTCACACAGCAAATTCAGCATGCCAGTGTTGACTGGGCGCACATAGCCAGCGCCACTCAGGCAGGGCAAAGTTTAACGGATAGTGATGTCACTTGGGTGGTTGATGGACAACCACAAAAAGTACAACTCAGTGCAAGCCCCTTATTTGACGCCGAGGATGAGGGCCGTCTGTTACTTGAAGTCAACGTCGTGAGCCAGCAACAAAGGATCAGCAAGGAGCTGACCCAAAAAGCGCAACAACAAGCAGCAAAAGAACTGGTGCGTGGCTTGGCTCATGAAATAAAAAACCCGCTAGGCGGATTGCGCGGGGCGGCACAGCTACTGGAAAAAATGCTACCCGATGCCAGCCTCGCGGAGTATACCCAAATCATTATCGAGCAAGCGGACCGCTTAAGAAATTTAGTCGACCGCTTGCTTGGACCGCAGCGCCCGGGATTACGCCAACGGCAAAATATACACGTGGTCTTGGAGAAAGTCCGTCAACTGGTCAGCCTTGATCATCATGACGGGTTGCATATTGTGCGCGACTATGATCCCAGTTTGCCTGATTTTGATATGGATCCAGAGCAGCTTGAGCAGGCGATCCTCAACGTCGTCACCAATGCCGCCGACGCGGTGAGTGGCCAAGAGGATGCACGCCTCACACTGCGCACCCGCACCGGTTTTCAAACCGTGATTCATGGTCAACGCCATCGTGTCGTGGCCCAGATAGAAATCATCGACAATGGCCCAGGTATCGCCCCTCACTTACAAGATACCTTGTTCTATCCGATGGTCACCAGCAAAGCGGATGGTAACGGACTCGGACTGGCCATTACCCACCACTTAATCGATCAACACCAGGGCAAAATTGAAGTGAATAGCTGGCCGGGCCATACCTGCTTCACTATCCAATTACCCATTATTGAAAAGGATAGACCGCATGAGTAAAGGGACCATTTGGGTCGTGGATGATGACAGCTCGATTCGTTGGGTGATGGAGCGAACACTGAGTGCCGCGGGCCTCACGTGCGATACATTTTGCGATGCTGAAAGTGTAATGAGTGCGTTGCACGAGCGCACCCCCGACGTTTTAGTGTCAGACATTCGCATGCCAGGCAGCGATGGGCTTGCTCTGCTCAATGTGGTGCAAGCACAACACCCAGGCTTACCCGTCATTATCATGACCGCCCACTCTGATTTAGATGCCGCGGTTAATGCCTATAAAGAAGGCGCGTTTGAGTACCTGCCAAAACCTTTCGATATTGACGAAGCCTTAGCCTTGGTTGAGCGCGCGTTAGCCCACGTTAAAGAACAGCAAAAGCAGCAAACGGCGACGCAACCACAAGCACAAACGCCAGAAATCATTGGCGAAGCCCCGGCGATGCAAGAAGTGTTTCGCGCCATCGGTCGGTTATCGCGCTCATCCATTTCGGTGTTAATCAACGGTGAGTCCGGCACCGGCAAGGAGTTAGTCGCCCAAGCGCTTCACCGCCATAGTCCGCGTTCAGAGCAAGCCTTTATTGCCCTGAACATGGCAGCAATCCCAAAAGATTTGATCGAGTCAGAGCTGTTTGGGCATGAGAAAGGCGCATTTACCGGAGCCAATGCCGTTCGCCAAGGACGGTTTGAGCAAGCCAATGGCGGCACCTTATTTTTAGATGAAATTGGTGACATGCCGTTGGATGTGCAAACGCGTTTGCTACGCGTGCTCGCCGATGGTCAATTCTATCGCGTGGGTGGCCACGCAGCCGTCGATGTGGATGTCCGTATTATTGCCGCGACCCACCAAGATTTAGAGCGCCTTGTCACCAATGGTACATTCCGAGAGGACTTATTCCATCGCTTAAATGTGATTCGCGTCCACCTTCCATCACTCAAGGACAGGCGCCAGGACATCCCGCAACTGTGCCAACACTTTTTGGCCCGCGCGGCTAAAGAGTTAGATGTCGAGGCCAAACAACTTCACCCGGACACCGAAGCCATGATGAGTCAGCTTCCGTGGCCTGGCAATGTGCGTCAGCTGGAAAACACCTGCCGCTGGCTCACGGTGATGGCCAGCAGTAAAGAAGTACTCCCCGGTGATTTACCGCGCGAATTGGTCAATCAGCCATTGTCTGTGACCGACAGTGAAGCGAAAGACTGGCAGGATGCACTCACTCAATGGGCTCAGGACGCAATCACTCAGGGGCAGCATGGCATTTTGCAACAAGCATTGCCTAACGTGGAGCGAATACTCCTACAATCAGCGTTGCAACATACTCATGGGCATAAGCAAGAAGCCGCGAAAATTTTAGGATGGGGACGTAATACACTGACACGCAAGCTGAAAGAGCTTAATATTGAGCACTAACGCAATATTAAAACTAACACAATTTGAACCTCTGCTAAATTTAAGTAAAGAGATTGAAGTAAAAACCGTTGATCGTGTTAACTTCAATGGTGTTTAGTTGATGAGAAAAGTGATGTTGTTGTTCTGATGAGAAACATGCGCCCATTGTCGATTCGAGCCGCTGTAATGCTCCCCGTGTTTCTCGTGCTCACGTTCACCTTGATTGTGATCATTCTGACCATTAACAACCACTACCGCACCAGCTCTCAGTTTGTCGGTAAGTTACTGCTGGACGATTACTCTCAAGGGATTGAATTAGACTTACGCCAGTATCTTCAGCACCCGTTTAACGCCAACGTATTTGTCGCTGAGCGTCTCGCCGCTCGCCTCCAAGCCGCCCCCATCAACAATAAAGGCTTGCGAGACTATTTACTCAGTAGTCACACGTCGCTTTATCAAGCCATGCCATACATGCAAGTGCTCAGCATTGGCGTTGATGCGAACGGCGATTATTTTGGCTATCGCAAAAATCAAGCAGGCCAGTCGATTTTGATGGAGCGAAGTGATGCCACACAAGGCGCATTACGCATCTTCGACGGTCGAACGTTAAACGCCAATATTGTTTACCAAGACAGCCACTATGATCCTCGTGTTCGCCCCTGGTATATTCCAGCCTTTAACCGCGAACAACCACGCTGGACCGATATATACCTCGATGCTGATGAAATCGGCGAAGTATCACTCTCTGCCATTGCGCCCGTGCAGGTTAGTGGCGAGGTCTGGGGGGTGGTCGCCAGCGATATCAAGCTGAACGCCTTTAATCGCTTTCTCAGTGAGCGCCAGCAAAAACTCGGCGGCGCGCTTTTTATTGTCGATGACGAAGGCAGGATGATCGCCCATAGCGGCAACAGCAGTCCTAGCAACATTTTACACTTCCCTAATATCACCAATAACTCAGTACTCAACGCCACCATCAATGAGATATCGGCTGATTGGCCTCCTGAACCTGAAAAGCTCGGCAAATCGTTTCATTTCGACATCCATGAAAAACAGGGTCACTTCTATGGCACCGTCAAAAAAATCGCCTTACCGCCGCCTTTTCAGCATCAATGGTATGTGGTGGCCGCCCTGCCTGATCAGCTGCTTCTCGAAAGCTTGTTAAGCCAACAAGAAATCAGTATTTATTTAGTGATCGCAATATCGGTAATTGGCTTGGTGATTGTTTATTTAATTATTCGCCAACTCACTCGGCCCTTGCGTGACACCGCAGAGGCGGCGGCAAAGCTCGCCTCAGGCAATCTCACCTATCGAATTAACACCCCTGCCAACCTGCGGGAGATT
This sequence comes from Salinivibrio sp. AR647, assembly GCF_001995415.1. Classification (NCBI taxonomy): domain Bacteria; kingdom Pseudomonadati; phylum Pseudomonadota; class Gammaproteobacteria; order Vibrionales; family Vibrionaceae; genus Salinivibrio; species Salinivibrio sp. AR647. Next base: position 37,222 of record NZ_MUFE01000011.1, read on the forward strand.
GCGATATTAAAAGACGCGTTTAATAACATGTCCGGCAAAATGCAAGAGTCATTCAACCGCTTACGTCAGCAAGTCCGCCAAGATAACTTAACCCAGTTGTATACGCGCGAAGGCTTGATCGAACAAGCCGCCGGGCTGCGTTATCGGTCACCGAATACCTTGGCGATTTTAGGGGTCAATGGCTTTCGAGATATTAACGATAGCCTAGGTCAAGACGGCGGTGATGTGCTGCTATGTGCCATCGCACAACGATTAACCGATTTAGCCGATGGCTCCAGTATGCTAATCGCACGCGTTCGCGGTGATGAATTTGCAGTCCTGGCGCCCCACACCACTAACCGAACCCAGTCAGAAGCGCTAGTGAGTCAACTACTGAGTCTGTTTAACCGCCCAGTCACTATCGGTAACGACGATGTCCTGGTGGATGCTTGTGCCGGGGTGGTGTTCGGTTATACCTACGGGGATGCCATTCATGAAAGCCTCCAACACGCAGGGTTGGCTCTCAGTGAAGCCAAGCGCAGTGATGCGGCGATGTATGTCTATTTTGAAGCCAGTATGCAAGCTCGGGTGCAAGAACAGTCTCGGCTCCTGCTTGAGCTTCATCATGCCGTTCAGCATCATGAATTCGTCGTGTTCTATCAACCTTTCGTGCGCTTAAGCGATGGCTATTTCTGTGGCGCAGAAGCCTTAGTGCGCTGGGAAAGCCCCAGCCGTGGCATGGTGTCCCCAGCAGAGTTCATTCCGGTCGCCGAACAAAGCGGTTTAATCAACCAAATCGGCATGCAAGTGCTTGAACAAGCCGCTTTTGATACGGTCGCACAAATTGAAGCCGGACGATGGCCTGCCCATTTCCAATTACATGTCAACTTATCAGCACGACAGTTATTATCGGCTGACTTTATCGACAAGTTGGAGCAAGTGCTCACACGCACACAACTTCCGCCCGAGAATTTAACCTTAGAGATCACTGAGTCACAGTTGATGAGCCATGAGCATCTCGCGACCTCTGGGCTCACTAAAATCCGCGCCCTTGGGATTAAAATTGCGATTGACGACTTTGGTACGGGCTATTCTTCATTGGCCTATTTACATCAGATGGCTTTCGATAGCCTAAAAATCGACCGTAGCTTCGTCCATTCGATGACCGAAAACAGCACCAACCAAAGGATCATTGAAGCCGTGGTTGCCATGACCCGAGGCATGGATGTCCACTTGGTCGCTGAAGGCATTGAAACCAAAGAAGAGGCGGCTAGGTTACGTGAAATTGGTTGCCATTATGCGCAAGGGTTCTTGTTCGCCAGGCCCCTACCCTTGGCCGAACAACCAACAGAACGGGTAACGGATAAATTGCCAACGCGATAAGGCTCACGTCCTACGCGCTTCGACAGCTGACGCATGGCGCCACAGTCGCTATACTGAGCGCCAACTCACCGGCTGGGAACCAACGATGATGAGACACGATTTTCCTTTAACGGACCTACACCGTCACCTCGATGGCAACATCCGCATCAATACGATTTTAGAGCTTGGTCAGCAGTTTTCGATGCCGCTGCCGGCACATGACATTGAAAGCCTGCGCCCCCATGTACAGGTGGTTGATACCGCGCCTGATTTGGTCGCGTTTCTCTCAAAACTTGATTGGGGTGTGGCAGTACTCGGGGATCTCGACGCGGTACGGCGCGTGGCGTATGAAAACGTCGAGGATGCCCTAAATGCACACATCGACTATGCCGAACTACGATTTTCGCCCTACTACATGGCGATGAAACATCAACTGCCCCTCGAAGGCGTGGTGGAAGCCGTCGTCGATGGCGTGCAGGCCGGCAGCCGTGACTTTGGCGTGAAAACCAACCTGATTGGCATCATGAGCCGTACTTTCGGCACCCAAGCCTGTATGGCCGAGTTGGATGCACTACTGACACAGAAATCGCAACTGGTTGCCATCGATTTAGCCGGTGACGAACTGGGGCAGCCCGGAGACCAATTCACCGAACATTTTGCCAAAGTTCGAGCCAGTGATTTGCAAGTGACGGTTCACGCTGGTGAGGCTGCGGGCGCTGAGAGTATGTGGCAGGCGATTAACGAGCTAGGCGCGACCCGTATTGGCCATGGCGTGAAAGCGATTGAAGACCCCGCTTTAATGGACTATTTAGCCAAGCACCGTATCGGGATTGAATCCTGCCTAACCTCGAATATTCAGACCAGTACCATTGCTGATCTCGCACAGCATCCGGTGCGCCAATTCCTCGACCACGGTATTCTGGCATCGTTAAATACCGACGATCCAGCCGTGGAAGGCATCGAGCTGCCCTATGAATATGAAGTCGCGGCCCCAGCCGCGGGCTTAACCGCTACACAAATCAACACACTACAAGAAAATGGCCTAACCATTGCCTTCTTGTCTGACCATGAGAAAGCGGCGCTAATAGCCAAAGCTGCGGCCCGCTAATGGGCTGTGGGTGTTATAAAAAAACCGCCATTTGGCGGTTTTTTTGTTTAAATCACCCGTGAGAACTGTTGTTGTCGCGCCCTATCCCGTAAATAAATATCAAAACTCATACAGATATTACGGATCAGCATCCGACCGGTTTTGGTCACGCTGATGGTCTGGTCGGTAACACGGACCAAATCGTCGTCAATAAAACACTGTAGCAACTTGAGATCGTCAGCAAAGTAACGGTCAAAATCAATCTGATAACGTGCGGCGATCACCGCCTTCTCAAGGGTAAAGTTACACATCAAGGCTTTAATCACATCGCGGCGAATACGATCATCGCGCTCCAACATGACGCCTTTAAATAAGGCATGTCGCTCCGCATCCACTTGGTGATAATACCGCTTCATCTCTTTTTGATTTTGCGCGTAACAATCACCAATCATCGAAATCGCCGACACACCCAATCCTAATAAGTCACAGTCACCCTGGGTGGTGTAGCCTTGAAAATTACGATGCAAGCGTCCCTCACGTTGCGCAACCGCCAGCTCATCATCGGGCAACGCAAAGTGGTCCATACCAATAAATTGGTACCCCGCCGCCGTTAGCGTGTTAATGGTTTCTTGCAGCATGGTGAGCTTGGCGTCGGGTGACGGTAAGGCATTCTCGTCTATTTTCCGCTGGGCGGCGAATAAATTAGGTAAATGGGCATAGTTAAACACTGATAGCCGCCCAGGGCGCATGGTGAGCACTTGCTCTAGCGTGTTGGAAAATCCCTCGGGTGTTTGGCTGGGTAAACCATAAATCAAATCAAGATTGGTGGAGCGAAAGCCAAGCTCTCGCGCACGTGCAACCAATGCGTGAATAAAGTCTTCATCTTGCTCTCGGTTGACCAGCTGCTGCACTTTTTTATCAAAGTCCTGCACGCCAATACTGATGCGATTAAACCCTTCACTGCGCAGATGATCGAGCATATCCAGCGGGATTTCACGTGGGTCCACCTCGATACTGATTTCCGCATCGTCTTCAAACTGGAACTCTTGGCGCAGTAACCCCATTAGACGCGAGATCTGTGCTTTGGTGAGAAAGGTGGGTGTACCGCCTCCCCAGTGCAATTGAGTAACCCGACGGGCGCCCAGTAAGAATGCACGCTGGCGAATTTCATGTTCCAAGGCATCCAGATACTCATCCGCCTTATGTTGATGCCGGGTCACCACTTTGTTGCAGCCGCAGTAATAGCAGAGCTTGTGACAAAATGGGATATGCACATACAACGACAACGGCCGCTCAGGATACTGGCTACATGCCATATCAAATTCCGCAGGCGTAAATGCCTCATGGAATTCAAGCGCGGTGGGGTACGAGGTATAGCGGGGCCCTGAATAATTATACTTATTGATCAAGGCTTGATCCCAAATGATTTGTGGTGATGACATGGCTTACATTCCGCAAAGGCGCTTAGGAAAGGAGAACAAAGTGTAGTGTGCCACAGCCTTAAGTCAGGTGTTTAGCACTACCCGCATTGATATGGTGAAAGTGTCGGCGAGATCGATTTTCGCCTAATAATTATAAGGGTATTGTGCCAAAATAATAAAGGAATGCCGCTGCGAGCAGCCGCATTCCAAGCAGGTACACTTAGTGGGTCAAAATATGATCAGGGATATGCCGGCCACCCGTAAAGGCCAAAATCTCGGCCAACTCGGCTTTTATCGCCTGCTCGAGTCGCGCTTCATGCTTGGCACGATCAAAGTCCAACCGCATCCGTTCGTTCTTTTTAAGGGTTTTCCTGGCATCACCTCGTGGGGTGTCTTTGACCGCCTCGTAAAGTTCAAATAACGCAGGGTAGCGGCTATCAAATTCAACCCGCTTTTCCCCTTGGAGGTGATCCATAATCATATAAAGACGAATCGCCGCCTCGGACAAATCACATTGATCTTTCAAGGCTGCGAACGCAATCACATCAACGCTTTCAATGATTTTATCATTCCGCTTTTTTATCGCCGCCTCTTCCATCTCCGCTTGCAGCGCCGTCTGCCGCTTGAGTCTTGCCAGCAAAGTCCCGGCGTATACCGATAACGCTAAAATAATCAGCGCGCCTAGTCCTGCTAGTATCCAGATCCCGTCCTGCACCTGCTACTCCTCTTTAATCGTTCTGTTGCTCAAATTTGGCAAGCAGATCGCTTTCATCATCCTCCGGTGTATCCTCGTCGCTCAGCAACCCTAGCTTATCCATCAGCACTTCAATGCGATCGAGTTTTTCATCGACATAGTTTTGCAGCCCTGCCCCGAGCTTTTCACCGTTTTCGATGCGATCGAGTAAGACATTCAGTTGCGGGTCTTGCTCGAGCTTTTCCAGCTCTTGCGCAGGGGTCAACGTGGATTGTTTCGGTTTCGCAGCTTCAGGCCCCAATGGAATCGGTTTTTTACTGCCAATCCGTGGGTCTTTCTTGCCGCCGCGACGATGCGTTTGCACATCACTTTCTTCAGAATGACGCGATCCTGCTTTTTTTCCTTTCCGTTTTTTCTGCTTTTTCAGCATGCGAGCAATTCGATCTTGCTCGGTCTGGTTTTTATCTACGTATTGCGCCGGGCCTTCCGATCCTGTGCGGCGCGTTTTCTTTTTACGAGTCATAACAATGGTTTCCTCATTAATATTACATCGTTGCCCAAAAAGGTCAGTTCGAAGCCAGCTTGAGCAGCTAGAAATTGAAACGTTTGGCGGCTAAAAAAGCTGACATGAGTCAGGTCATTCTTATAGTGCCAGCGTGAAAATGCCGCTGGATCCTGGACCAGCTTGGTCATGATCCCCAGATACCCACCCGGCTTTAGCATGGATAGCCATTGTGTCCACTGCTCGGCGGGGTGATAAAAGTGCTCAATCGCTTCGGTGCAGGTGATAAAATCGTAACCACGCGCCAACACCTGTGTATCAGGGGCATAGAAGGGATCATAGCAGGCGATTGAATGTCCCGCGTCACGCAGCATGTTTGCAAGCACCGGCCCCGGACCACAACCAAAATCTAGGCCGTTGCGTGGCGATTCAGCTAACCGCGCAAGTAACGGGGTGGCCAACCGCGATAAGAAGCGCTGATAACCCGCATCATCAGGATGATTTTGGTGCAAGTCATAAATGGCTTTCTCATCGTGCGGTGCCAGCAGTGCCTGGCGATCAACAAACACCAAATCACAACGCGTACATTGAAAATAGGCGCGGCGCTTATCGGTATGGTAAGGGTGAGTCTGGGTATGCTCACATAAAGGGCAGTGCTGCATGTTATTCGTCTATGCCAAAAGCTGGCGCGAATGTAGCAGAAAGTGGGTCAATAAAAAAGCGACAGGCATAATGCCTGTCGCGGTATCGCCTTGGCGATATAAGCGGGTGTCGTCCGTCCTGGTACGTCTTTCATCCCTGCTCAATAGCGTTTTACGCCTTGGTTTTAACATCCTGTTAGTGTGGTTGGCTTACCTGCCTAACGGTCGCATCCTGCGTCCTTGTCGTCATAACATCCACATCACATCCTGTGCGAGACTATCCTTGCATGCCGACCTTGGCGAGTTCACATCCTGTGGCAACACCTTCCTGGTGTGAAAAGCTTTCCTTAGCCGGTTGGCCTATTCTTGGCGTCAACGTCCGGTTGATGATGATAGCGTATCCTAATCACTTAATTTGCCTAGCATGCCAAACAAAAAAATCCTGTTTAAAAAAGAAATGTGCGTATTAAGTGATTGAATATATAGTATTTTTTATTTTATCTTTCAATCGATATCGCGATTTTCTCGCCGTAAAATAGCAAATATCTTACACCCGATAACGCACTTGTCGTTATCAGCGCTAACACCATGCAAGCAAATCGCAAAGCAGTGATAAGAAGAGGAAGAGGAAGAGGAAGGAAACAAAAAGCGGCTGCGTTATTCACAACCGCTTTTGCTGTCACGCTCGGTAATTAATGCAGACCACCGAGATAGCTCGACAGCGCATCAATTTCCTCGTCAGTGAGCTTGGCAGCCACCGATCGCATCATGTTATTCATATCATTATGACGTTCCTCTGCACGGAACATCTTCAACTGACTCGCCAAGTAGTTTGCGGGCTGGCCAGAAATTTTCGGGAAACCAGAAGAGGGGGTGCCATTACCGCGTGGACCGTGACAAGCGACACACGCCGCAATGCCTCGCTCTGCATCGCCCGCCATGTAGAGTTGGCGGCCAATTTCAACCGCGCCTTCGGGGGTTGTGCCAGGCTTGGGCGTGAGCGTTGCGTAATAAGCAGCCAGGTCAGCCATGTCCTGCTCCGATAAAGGAGCCACCATGCCAGCCATCACCGCGTTGTATCGCCCTTGCTCACCGCCGCTTTGCGCGCCAAGCTTAAATTCCTTCAACTGCTTTTCAATGTAGTTGGCGTGCTGACCCGCCAAGTTTGGGTAATCAGGCAAAACACTGTTACCGTCAGCACCGTGACAGGCGGCACAGGTATTGGATTTGGCTTTGCCCGCTTCAGCATCTCCTTGGGCCCAGACTGAAGTGCTGGCCAGGAGAGTCAATATTAGCGCTAATTTCTTCATGACATTCCGTTTATAATTATCAAGCTTCCAGTACCACTACTTAGTTACCGTCATGGTACAATTACCGATCAAAAACCGAGCACGGTTATTTTACACAAATTCACACAAAAGTAATCAGTCTACTACACCAAGACGAGACGGAGTTAACAGTGGAGCAATCACTTAATTACCGTAACACCCAGTTTGTTACTAGCGCACCAGACATCCGCCATCTTCCTGATAATACAGGAATCGAAATCGCTTTTGCTGGCCGCTCAAACGCCGGTAAATCTAGCTCCCTTAACCGTCTATGTGACCAAAAGAGCCTAGCGAAAACCAGTAAAACCCCCGGTCGGACACAATTGATTAACCTATTTAAGGTGGACGAGGGTTGCCATATTGTCGACCTCCCTGGCTATGGTTATGCCCAAGTCCCTCTAGAAATGAAAGAGAAATGGCAGCGATCGCTGGGAGAATATTTACAAAAACGTGATCAACTTGGCGGATTAGTGGTGTTGATGGATATTCGCCACCCGATGAAAGACTTGGATCAGCAGCTGATTTATTGGGCCGTTGAGTCAAAATTGCCCGTTTTAGTGTTACTGACCAAAGCGGACAAGCTTAAAACCGGTGCACGTAAACAGCAATTAATGAAGATTCGAGAAGCGTCGCTGGCATTTTGCGGCGATGTCGAGGTCGAATTGTATTCGTCACTCAAGGGCATTGGCGTGGATAAATTACGTCAAAAACTGGATGCCTGGTATCACACCACGCCGCCATTGCTTGCCGAAGAGCAACCACTGCCTAGCGAGTAATCGCCTTTTATCGGCGTAAGGGAGGCACAACGTCTTCCCTCACGGATCTGGCGCTAAAAGACGAAAGCTAAAAAAAAGCCGACCCTCATCGAGGGTCGGCGAATCTTTGTGCGTGCGTGATCTGAATCAGACCCTGTAAACACATAAAGAACAAGAAGCTGTGCGTATTATAACCAGGTTTCCCAGCAAAATTAAAGTAATTGCTCTAATTTTTTGGAATACAGGATCAACACAGCTGAAAATAGTTAAAAAGGCAGTGGCAGGGCTGCTCGCGTCGCGGCATATCAACCAATAAAAAAAGCCCCAGTCAGTATCCTGACTGGGGCTGCTGAATCAGCCAAATCCAATAACGTGAAACAAAAGGTCTGAAAGATAGAACATCTTACCTCTGTACCCTACGCTGATAACTGTATATCAATCACCCAGCCTTGAAAAGTATATTACGTAATTTTTTTTCATAAAAATACACAAAAAAGAACGAAAACCACCATAGATCAGTTGGATACTAAACAAAAAAAAAGCCGAATTCGCATTCGGCTCTTTATACTAAAAGGTCGATATATAGATAAAAACCGTAAACTTAGTGGGCTTCTCCCCAGTTATCGCCAAATCCTGCCTCAGCGATTAAGGGCACATCAAGTACAGCCGCCGACTCCATCAATTTTCGTACTTGGCTTTCAACTTTGGACATAGATGACGTTTTTACTTCCAACACCAGCTCATCGTGAACTTGCATCACCAGACGCGCGTCATCCGCGGCGTTGGCCTGAATCCACTGATCAACCAATATCATTGCACGCTTAATAATATCGGCGGCGGTACCTTGCATCGGCGCGTTGATAGCCGCACGTTCGGCTCCTTTGCGACGCATGCCATTGCGTGATTTTATTTCAGGTAAGTACAAACGACGGCCAAAGATAGTCTCCACATAACCTTTTTCTGCGGCTTGCTCACGGGTGCTATCCATATATGCTCTCACGCCTGGATAACGATCGAAGTAGGTGTCCATGTAGGTTTGCGCTTCATGGCGACCAATACCAAGCTGGCGTGAGAGGCCAAAGGCACTCATACCATAAATCAAACCAAAGTTGATCGCTTTGGCGCGGCGACGCTGCTCACTGGTGACCTCATCAAGACTCACCCCCATCACTTCCGCCGCCGTGGCCGCGTGAATATCTTTGCCCTCACGGAACGCTTCTAACAAGGCTTTATCACCGGATAGGTGCGCCATAATCCGCAATTCGATCTGCGAGTAATCCACCGCTAAAATCGTATGATCCGGTTCCGCGGTGAAGGCTTCACGAATACGGCGACCCTGCTCGTTCCGAATCGGGATATTCTGTAAGTTTGGATCGGTTGACGATAAACGCCCAGTGGCTGTGACCGCTTGATGATACGAGGTATGCACGCGGCCCGTTTGTGCATTGATCATGCGTGGCAGTTTATCCGTGTAGGTTGATTTGAGTTTCGCAAGGCCACGATACTCCAAGATACGCGCAGGCAACGGGTAATCGAGCGAGAGCTCTTGCAGCACTTCTTCATTGGTCGACGGGCTACCTGACGGGGTTTTCTTGACCACAGGCAGACCCATTTTCTCAAATAAAATCGCCTGTAATTGCTTCGGCGAGCTTAAGTTAAACTCTTCGCCGGCAATCTCAAAGGCTTCACGCTCAAGTTCAATCAAACGGGTATGCAGCGCTTCTGATTGCGTCGCCAACTTGTCTTTGTCAATTAACACACCATGACGTTCCATGCGCGATAGCACACTGACTAATGGCATTTCATAAAACTCAAAAATGGTTTTTAACTTTTCGTCACTGGTGACTCGTCCAATCAAATACTGATGTAACCGTAGCGTAATGTCAGCATCTTCCGCGGCATAAGGTGCCGCTTGCTCAAGGGGGACTTGGTTAAAGGTCAGTTGTTTTTTGCCTTTCCCGGCAATGTCTTCGAAACTAATGCAGGTGTGCTGCAAGTAGCGCTCAGCGAGGCTGTCCATGTCATGGCGTCCCGCGACACTGTTGTACACGTACGACTCCAGCATGGTGTCGTAGGCTATCCCTTTTAAGGTGATTCCGTGACGCGCAAAAACACTGGCATCATACTTTAGATTTTGGCCGACTTTCGCCGCTGAGGGATCTTCCAGCCAAGGACGCAATACAGTGATCACATCTTCCAGCGATAGCTGCTCAGGCGCTTCGAGGTAATCATGGGCCACCGGTACATAAGCCGCTTCGCCTGGCGCGACCGCAAATGAAATACCAACCAGATTGGCTTCCATATAGTTAAGGCTATCGGTTTCCGTATCCACCGCCACCACGTCAGCTTGACGAATTTTCTCTAACCATGTTTCCAGTGACTCGCGCGTGAGTACGGTTTGATAATGATCACGATCGATACTGACTGCCTGCGATAAAGGCTCATCAGAGGTTGATTCCTCTGGCGCATCTCCCTCGTCGAGCTCTTTTAGCCAACGACGGAACTGTAAATCGCGGTACATGGCTACCAAAGTATCATTATCAGGTGCTTGCTTAATCAATTGTTGCGGGGTGAAATCAAGCGCCACATCTAATTTGATAGTAGCCAACTGATAGGAAAGATAGGCGCCCTCTTTATTGTCCGTTAGCTTTTTTGCCATGCTCTTGGCGCCGCGGAAGCTCAGCTCAGCAATTTTATCCAGATTGGCGTAGATATCATCCAAGCCGCCGAGGTTGGCAATCAACGCCGTCGCAGTTTTATCGCCCACCCCCGGCACGCCAGGAATGTTATCGACTTTATCCCCCATCAGCGCGAGATAATCAATAATATGCTCAGGACCAAAGCCATACTTATCACGCACCGCATCCGGGTCCATCACCACATTAGTCATGGTGTTGATTAAGGTGACATGCTCGTCCACTAATTGAGCCATATCTTTGTCGCCGGTGCTGATCAGTACCGGCATTCCGGCTTGTGAGGCCTGAGTGGCCAGTGTGCCGATAACGTCATCGGCTTCGACCCCCTCTACCGCAAGTAAAGGCAACCCCATTGCTTTAATAATCTTATGCAGGGGGGCTATTTGCCCACGTAAATCATCTGGCATCGGTGGACGATTCGCTTTGTACTGTTCGTACATGTCATCGCGGAACGTCTTCCCTTTGGCATCAAAAATCACCGCGACATGAGAATGCGGGTATTGGCGCAATAAACTGCGCAGCATATTCACCACACCATAGACCGCACCCGTCGGCTCACCTTCACTATTGGTGAGGCTGGGTGACGCATGGTAAGCCCGGTAAAGATAAGAGGATCCATCCACCAGGATGAGGGGGTTATCGGGAAGAGTTGCCATATCAGTATCTTGATTGCCAGTTAAACACGTTAGTCGTTAAGCATGCCACGAGTCGTGACCCCTGTTAACCATGGTTTTTCCCATCGCGTCGTCTATCTGTGGATAACTTTGTTGGTAAATATTTTATAGGGTTTTTGGCTTGTCTAAATAGAGAAGAAAAATAAATTTTTAACCTTTAATAATCAAACAGATAAATAAAAACAAAGGATCCTGATCTTGATCGAACAAGGATCTTGTGGTGTGGAAAAAGAAATCGCTATGGGTCTCAAGGTTGCAGAGAAAGTCATCATAAACTGCGGAGATAATCACCAATTTCATTGCCGAAGTTCGCTAAGCTTTCGCCTAACCCAGTACCAATGCGACACTGATAAACGTAGCCTATATTAGCGTCGTTGATCGTTGTGCATTGCCCACACTGATTGCGATATTTTTAATCTCGATACAAGGAGAGCGTGATGAAAAAGGTGGCTGTGATCTTATCTGGCTGCGGCGTGTTTGACGGCGCAGAGATCCAAGAGACCGTATTATCGCTGCTAGCACTAGAACAAAACGATGCGCAATGGCAGTGTTTCGCACCAGATATCGATCAGCACCATGTGATCGATCATCGTACTGGTGAGCCGATGAACGAAACGCGCAATGTGCTCACCGAAGCCAGCCGTATTGTTCGTGGTGAGATTCTTCCGCTTACCGATTTAAACGTCGATGACTTCGACGCCTTACTGGTCCCCGGTGGCTTTGGTGCAGCCAAGAACTTGTCAGACTTTGCTTACAATGGCGATCCGGTGCAGGTACACCAAGATATGTTTGCGGTTTGCCAAGCTTTTATGCGTGCAGAAAAGCCCGCCGGTTATATGTGTATCGCGCCAATCATGATCCCGCAGATCTATCCAAAAGGTGTAAAAGGCACCATTGGCAATGAACCTGATATCGCTGCCGCCTTTAATCGTATGGGGGGTGAACATATTGACTGCCCAGTATCGGATTATGTGCTGGATCAGCGCCATCATCTGCTATCCACACCGGCCTATATGCTAGCAACGTCTGTTTCGGACGCAGCTAGTGGTATCAATCGGATGGTGAAAAAACTGGTTGAGCTCGCCTAAGCAAATAATAACGGGAAAAAGAAAGACAAAAAGAAAAAAGCGACGCCGAAGTGGGCGTCGCTGTAACAAGTGAGCGCAAAAACAAAGCTGTCTAGTAACAGTTTGCTGGCCCCAATACACTGGAAGCAATGTGAGCAATGTCGTGCCTTCAACGCCTAGCTTGTGGGCTTTGCCCTGAAGACAAGTTAACAATAACCATTCTCATTACCATTTTCAACACTTAGTTGATAATCTTTTTCATTTATTGATCTTGTGCTCAGACTCATTCGCTGTCATCAAACTGTTATTGCACCCACAGCCATCACGCCAACACTCCTGGTTCGAAAAGCCAGCGCCCAAAAAGAAAAAAGCGACATCCCGAAAGATGTCGCCTAGCAAAAAACGGACTAACTTAATCACTGTTTGATAAGCGCCCCGCTAATACACTGGAAGCAATGTGAGCAATGTCGTGCCTTCAGGAACGTCGTGTCATGTCCCTGAGTGCAAGTTAATAATAACCATTCTCATTATCGTTAATCAAGAAGAAAATACGTTTATTTTTTATTCGCTGTACATTTATTGATCTGCTTCTCAAAATAAAGCCGGTAATCGGTAAGCTGACATAAAAAAGAGCCGCGATGCGACCCTTTTTTCTGCTGCTGATTAGGACGTTTGCTGCACCGCCCCCGACGGACTCACTTGTGTGATACGTCGGATAATCAGGTTGAGCAACACCCCATACATAGGAATAAACAGCCCCAAGCTGATAATCAGCTTAAAGGCGTAGTCGACCAGGGCAATTTCAACCCAGTGCTCCGCCATAAAGGTATCTTGGCTTTGATAGAACGCAATCGCAAAAAAGGCGAGCGTGTCTGAGGCATTACCAAACAAGGTAGAACAACTCGGCGCCACCCACCATTGGCGCTGTTGGCGTAAGCGATTGAACACATGAATATCTAAAATCTGACCCAGCAGATAGGCCATAAAGCTGGCAATCGCAATCCGAGCCACCGTGAGATTAAACGTGCTCAGTTCCGCGAATCCTTGGTAACTGCCCTGATAAAACAAGACGGATAACACATAGGAAATCAGCAAAGCTGGCATCATCACGAATAAAATGATGCGACGCGCTAATCCAGGGCCATAAATTCTGACAGTCAGATCGGTAGCCAAGAAAATAAACGGAAAGGTAAACGCTCCCCAGGTGGTGTGGAAACCCCAAACGGTAAAAGGGATCTGCACCAAGTAATTACTGGAGGCAATAATGATAAGATGGAATATCACGAGGTAACTCAGCGCTTTACGCTGCTGAGCGAGAGAAAAGTGGCTCATAGTGCACCTTTTTGTTATTGGGGGCGAGGGAACCCAAAATACTTAGCTACCTATCAACAGGCAGCGCGAGGTGGCGAATTATACAGCAATCAATCGGCGGTGCCAGTGTAATTTAAAGAGGCGGATGACGTATCCACCAGCGCCGCAAGAAGGCTATCACTTCATCACCATCACTCTCCAATGGCTCCAACCATACGCTCTGGGTGTAATGGGCCGCTTTGAGCATCAGACGCGTGCCTTCAAAGTCAATTAGCCAGGTCATCATGTCGGCGTCTTGCTGGCTTTCCAGTACTTGAGCTTGTAACACGTCAAGCAATGGCTGACAGATAACCTCGGCATTATCCGCATCAAGCTGTGGCTGAGAAAATGCCAAGGCACAGTCTGATTCAATCAAAGGCCAATTACTCGGTACCATAACCGTACTCACTGATGCCAAGGTGATCGTCAATTAAATCTAAAAACGCATCGCCGAATTTTTCCAGTTTGCGCTGGCCGACGCCACTGACCGCCAACAGCTCAGCGTGTGAGGAAGGCAGCATCTCGGCCATTTCCATCAAGCTGGCATCGTTAAACACCACATACGGTGGAATATCTTCCTCATCGGCAATCGCTTTACGTAACTTACGCAACTTGGCAAATAGCTTTTTGTCGTAATGGCGCTGACTCAGCTTATTGGCTTTGGTGCGTGGGCTGAGGCCGATACGTGGTACCGCCAATTCAAGCGCCATTTCGCTACGCAATAGTGGCCGCGCTTGTTCAGTCAACTGCAACACCGAGCTGCGAGCAATGTTTTGCAACAGATAACCGCGGTGGATCAATTGGCGAATAATGCTTACCCAGTATTCATGACTCCACTCTCGCCCGATGCCATAGGTCGATAGCTTGTCGTGACCATGATCTTTAATGCGCTGATTTTGCATTCCGCGCAGCACTTCAACCACATACCCGACCCCGAAGCTTTGGTTGACACGGTAGACGCATGACAGCGCTTTTTGCGCTTGCTCAGTGCCATCGAAGTGAGTAGGTGGGTCGAGACAAATATCACAGTTGCCACACGGGGTTTGGCGGTTTTCGCCAAAGTAGTTTAGGAGCACTAAACGGCGACAGGTTTGCGCTTCGGCAAACGCGCCCATCGCAGTCAATTTATGGCTTTCGACCTGCTTTTGTGGCCCCTCGGGCTTTTCTTCCAAACAGCGATGAAGCCATCCCATGTCGGAGGGGTCGTACAACAACACCGCTTCAGCCGGTAGTCCGTCTCGTCCGGCACGGCCGGTTTCTTGATAGTAAGACTCAATATTGCGCGGCACATCGTAATGCACCACAAAGCGAACATTGGGCTTATTAATCCCCATGCCAAATGCCACGGTTGCCACCACAATATTGACATCATCACGTTGGAACGCCTCTTGCACCGACCCGCGCGCCTCTGTGGTCATGCCGGCATGGTAAGCAGCGGCGAGCATATTGTTGTCGCACAGTTTTTGCGCGACCTGCTCTACTCGCTTGCGACTATTGCAATACACAATGCCTGACTGACCGCGTAGGCCAGTTAAAAAATGCACCAATTGCGCTAAGGGTTTATGCTTTTCTAATAGCGTGTAACGAATATTCGGGCGATCAAAGCTGCCCAGATGCACCAGCGGATCGTTCAGGGTAAGGCGAGATAGAATGTCCTCGCGCGTGGTGGCATCCGCGGTCGCCGTCAGCGCCATCACCGGCACATCGGGGAAATGCTGTTTCAGCTGACCCAAAGAGGCATATTCGCGGCGAAAGTCATGCCCCCACTGGGAAATACAGTGCGCTTCATCCACCGCCACTAATCCAAGTTGCCAATCACTTAAGCGATGAAGAAAATCACGGCCCAGGGCACGCTCAGGCGACACGTACAGCAGTTTCACCTCGCCATGGTTTAAGGCGCGCAACGTCTCCGCTTGCGCCTCGGGGGTCATCGCCGAGTTTAAGCACGCCGCGGCGACCCCATTGGCATTGAGCTGATCGACCTGATCTTTCATCAACGAGATCAAAGGCGAAATCACCACGGTCAAACCAGTACGTACCAACGCAGGGATCTGATAGCACAGTGATTTCCCGCCTCCGGTTGGCATAATCACCAAGGCATCACGGCCAGCAATCGCTGCGTCAATCACCGCTTGCTGACCCTCGCGAAATTGATGATAACCAAACACCGCTTTGAGTACCTGGTGGGCAGTACTCGTGGCAGGGTCAATGGTAGCGGCGTCGGTCGCCATTGGTGTATCGACATGAGCGGGGGTGGCGGACATAATCAAGCTCGTTACTCAAACTGGCGCTCATTCTACCGACACCCTCTGACTGATGAAACCCTGAGCACTAAGAAAGGTGCTTGCGCCAGTGCTTACAACTTGTTACATCTAGTCAACATGCATGAATACGCGTTCATTCCTTATCGATACCCATAACGAGAAAGCACCGTGATTCCAGATCCGAAACGCGCCCGCCAAGGCGTGCTATTAGCCCTTGCAGCTTACATTATGTGGGGAATTGCCCCTATATACTTTAAAACGGTCAACCATATTCCGGCGCCAGAAATCTTGTCGCATCGGATTATTTGGTCGTTTGTCTTTTTGGCATTGCTGCTGTTTTTTACCCGTCGTTTTTATCAGCTTAAACCGATTATCCGCGAGCCGAAAAAGCTGTTGATGTTGATGCTCACCTCTTGCTTTATTGGCTGTAATTGGCTGATTTTTATCTGGGCGATTGTTAATAACCGCATGCTGGATGCCAGCCTTGGCTACTACATTAATCCACTGGTGAACGTGGCACTGGGGATGATCTTTCTTGGTGAGCGTTTTCGCCGTCTACAGTGGCTTGCCGCCGCGCTGGCGTTGGTGGGGGTATTGGTACAATTGATTACCTTTGGCTCACTGCCTTGGATAGCCCTGGTGCTGGCCACCAGCTTTGCGATTTACGGCTTACTGCGCAAAAAAATCAACTTACCGGCAGTGCCGGGTCTGTTTGTGGAAACCTGCACACTCTTGCCCGTTGCGCTGATTTATCTATGGCAGTTTGCCGATACACCTAGCGCTAACCTGCTCGATAATCCCATCAGTCTAAATATGCTACTGGCCGCTGCCGGCTTGATCACCACGATACCTTTGTTGTGTTTTACCGGTGCCGCGACCCGCCTACCTTTGACGGTATTGGGGTTTTTCCAATACATCGGCCCAAGCTTAATGTTTTTACTCGCCGTCGGCTTATATGACGAACCTTTCACCCTCGACAAGGCCACGACGTTCGGCTTTATTTGGGCCGCCTTGGCGATATTTAGCGTTGATGCCTATCAGAACAAACGACATCAAGTCACCAACATTAAACGTGCCGCGTTATCAACAGGAAAACCAGAATGAACGAGCTGACTATTCTCGCCACGCTAGCGGGGGTACATATGATTGCGCTGCTCAGCCCCGGGCCCGACTTTGCCTTGGTGCTCCAAAATGCGACCCGTTATGGCCGTGCCACTGGCTTAGCGATTGCGCTAGGGTTATCGCTCAGTATTTTGGCGCACACAATACTGAGCATTACCGGCATCAGTCTGTTGGTGCATCAGCACCCGCAACTGTTTATGTGGGTACAGGTGGCGGGGGGCAGTGTACTGATGTATTTAGGCCTTAGCGCAATCAAAGGCTTACTCGCCGCTACCACAGCGCCAGTGCAAACTGCCAATGATGCGCCTGCGGTACGCGGCCAAAAACAGGCCTTTTGGAAAGGGGTGCTGACCAACCTTTTTAACCCGAAAGCCTTGGTGTTTTTTATTTCGTTGATGAGTACCTTGGTACCGGCCAGCATGTCTGCCAGTGGCAAAGCCATGGCCGTGGCGGTGGTGTTTCTGCTTTCATTAGGGTGGTTTTCTTCGCTCGCCTGGCTGCTATCAGGCAGTCGCGTACAGCAAGTGCTCACCAAAGTCGCCCCAGTTATCGATGGCCTGTGTGCGTTGTTGTTTTTGCTGCTAGGTGGCGCGGTCGTGTGGCAAGCCGGCGTATTCGGCTAACGCCACGGCTGCAAAAATGCAGGCGATGGAGCAAATACCAATACGCCCAGCCGAGGCTGGGCGTATGTTACGTTTTCTAGCGTTAAGCAGCGGGGATTAAAGCGCTTCCAGTTTGGCGTACTGAGTTACCAACCACTTAATCCCTTCCCCATTAAAGGCGACTTGCACGCGGCTTTGTCCGCCACTGCCTTCAAAGTTGATGATGGTGCCTTCACCAAATTTAGGGTGTTGCACCCGCTGACCCAAACTAAACCCGGTTTGGTTAAAGTTCTCCTGAGTCTGCGTTTTGGAAAAACGACCACCGCTTGCAGCAGGGCGTGAGACATTGGCACGCATCCGCACTTCTTCCAAGCAGGCCTCGGGCAGCTCGCGTATAAAGCGCGAGATCTTATGGAACATGTCTTTGCCGTACACACGGCGCATTTCTGCATAGGTAAGATAGAGTTTTTCCATCGCTCGCGTCATGCCGACATAGCAAAGGCGACGCTCTTCTTCTAGGCGACCCGCTTCTTCGGCTGACATCTGGCTGGGGAACATGCCCTCTTCCACCCCGACCATAAAGACTAAGGGGAACTCGAGACCTTTGGCACTGTGCAAGGTCATCAATTGGACCGCGTCATCAAACTCGTCCGCTTGACCTTCACCGGCCTCGAGGGCGGCGTGGGCCAAGAATGCCGACAGCGGTGTCATCCCTTCCGCTTCCGCCTCTTCGGGTGGCGTAAATTGGCGCGTGGCCGTCACCAACTCTTCCAAGTTATCAACGCGTGCTTGCGCTTTTTCACCTTTTTCTTGCTCGTACATGGCGCGCAAGCCGGAATGACGGATCACGGCATCGGTTTGTTGATACAGTGCCATGTCACGGGTGTCATCTTCTAGCGCATTGACCAGCTCGATAAACCGGCCCAATGCATTGGCCGCACGCCCTGCCAGCGCTTTTTCGGCCAAGATTTGCTCGGCAGTGTGCCATAAGGTTTGGCCACGATCGCGCGCCGCACCACGAAGCGTCTCAAGAGTGCGATCACCAATCCCTCGAGTGGGCGTGTTTACCACCCGCTCAAACGCCGCATCGTCATTGCGATTCGCCATCAAACGTAAATACGCCAATGCATCTTTGATTTCCTGACGCTCAAAAAAGCGCATGCCGCCGTAGATACGATAAGGCAAACCGGCTTGAATTAAGGCTTCTTCCAGCACCCGGGATTGGGCGTTGTTGCGGTATAAAATCGCGCTATCAGTGAGTGCGCCGCCTTCGTCTTGCCAAGTTTTGATTTTCCCGACCACAAAACGCGCTTCATCCAGTTCATTAAAACCGGCATACACAGAGATGGGCTCACCCTCTTTGCCCTCGGTCCACAGGCTTTTTCCCATCCGGTCGGCGTTGTTTTCAATCAGGGTGTTCGCCGCTTGCAAAATCGTACTGGTCGAGCGGTAGTTTTGCTCCAAACGGATAGTCTGCGGGGTGGTGAAATCGTCCAGAAAATGCTGAATATTTTCGACTTTTGCGCCACGCCAGCCGTAAATGGATTGGTCGTCATCGCCGACAATCATCACTCTAGCCTGTTGACCGGCCATCATGCGTAGCCACGCATATTGGATGTTGTTGGTATCTTGAAACTCATCCACCAAAATGTGCTGGAAACGTGCTTGGTAATGATCACGGATCACCGCTTTGTCGCGCAATAACTCTAAGGTTCGCAGCAAGATCTCGGCAAAATCGACCAAACCGGCGCGATCACAGGCTTCTTGATACGCCTGATAAATCCGTAGCCAAGTGCTTTCAACCGGATCATGGCGGGTATCAATGTGCTTGGGACGCAAGCCTTCATCTTTTTTGCCATTGATGTACCAACTCGCTTGCTTGGCGGGCCAGTGTTTTTCATCCAAGTTTTGCGCTTTAATTAACCGGCGTAGCAAGCGCTGCTGGTCGTCTGAATCAAGAATTTGGAAGTCTTGTGGCAGGTTGGCGTCCAAATAGTGGGCACGGAGAATACGATGGCAAATGCCGTGGAAGGTGCCACACCACATGCCCGAGGCGGTGCCTTGCATCAATTGCTCAATACGGCCACGCATTTCGGCTGCTGCTTTGTTGGTGAAGGTCACCGCCATTACTGAGAACGGCGACGCCTCTTCCACCCGCATTAACCAAGCCATACGATGAACCAGCACCCGTGTTTTACCACTACCGGCCCCGGCAAGCACTAAATGGTTGCCAAGCGGCGCGGCTACGGCGTCACGCTGTTTGTCGTTGAGTCCGTCAAGAAGAGTTGATACGTCCATCGCCACCTGCCATTTTACTGGGTATTTATACACTGGTTGGCGATTATACCAGCTCAGCGCTAAATTGCGCGCCCGATAACGATCAGCGCTTCAACCGAGTGAATGGTGGAAATATCAGTACTATGAGTAATATCTGAGCTATGCGTAATATCGCATAACAGTATCGCGGCCTAACGGTGCCACTGCTGAATTAAGCTATCGAGTTCAGATAAATCATCGATCGCCACATCCGGCAAGGTGCGCCCTTTATGCATCATGGGTGATTGCCGCTCTGGGCGAATCCAGCATGCTTGCATGCCCGCTTGACGCGCGCCGGCAACATCCGAGCTTAAATGATCGCCGACATGTAGAATGCGCGCTGGGGCGAGGCCCAAGGCCTGCGCGGCTTGAGCAAACATCTCAGGGCTTGGCTTGGCCGCGCCGTGTTCACCGGCACGGAAAATATGCTGGAAAAACGGCGTCATTTCAATCGCATCGGTGTCGACGTTGCCATTGGTGATCGCCACCAATGGCAGCGTCTCCGACCAGGCTTTTAAGTAAGCCAAACTTTGTGCCGGCGGAGTAAAATCACTGCGATAACCGCAGAAGAAGGTCGTGGCCGCTTGAGCTTGTGCGCGCGCCTTCTCCGCGGTTAAACCAACATGTTCACCGGCAAGCGTCAGCTGGGCAACCCGCATCGCGGTCACATCAAAGCGTTGTGCTGGGTTCTGGTCACACGCTTGGCGACGAAACCCCGCCATCGTCACATTATCAAGCGCGGCAATTGGCGGACAATGCTCGCGCAAATAGTCAGTTAACGCCGCCTCGGCGCGTGCGATCACCGGCCAGTTATCGTACAAGGTGTCATCCAAGTCAAAACTCACCGCATCAAACGCCTGTAAGCGACGATAAAATTTCATATCACGACTCCGAGTTCGGTTTTTTATCTGGACCTGATTTGCGCGCTCTGGGATGCGCGGCATCGTACACTTTCGCCAAGTGTTGAAAATCTAAGTGGGTATAAATTTGTGTGGTGCTCAAATCGGCATGGCCGAGCAGCTCTTGCACTGCACGCAGATCCCCCGAAGATTCCAACATATGGGTGGCAAAACTGTGGCGCAATTTATGGGGATTAATATGACTATTGACCGACTGCTTTTGTCCCCACTCTGCCATGCGTTTTTGCACGCTCCGATGCGAGATACGCTGGCCGAGCTTAGAAATAAACAGCGCGTCTTCTGGGCCTTTGAGGAGCTGATTACGGACTTTGAGCCAGTTCATCACCCAGGTTTTTGCCATGCCGGAAAAAGGCACAATGCGCTCTTTTTCTCCTTTACCGATGACACGTAAATCCCCTTTGCGTACTGAGACATCACGGACGTTGAGATCCACCAGCTCGGCCAAACGTAGCCCCGCGCCATACATCAGTTCCATCATCGCCCGATCACGCACCGACAAAGGATCGTCTTCGTCCACTTCGAGCAGCTGATGCATTTCATCCACATCCAAATTTTTCGGGAGATGACGGCCTTGTTTCGGCGCTGAGACCCCTTTGGCAGGATTGGCGGCAAGCTGTTCGGCTTGCACCAGATAGTCGAAAAAGCTACGCAGCGCGGACAAACGTAAAGCAATACTGCCCGGTTTCAGCCCATCACGTTTGGCTTGGCTCGAAATTTGTCGCACCCAGTCAGCATCAACATCGGTCCAGTGAGCGATGCCGCGCGCGGTCAGAAAGTCGACAATTTTATCTAACTGGCGCTGATAATTACGCTGGGTATGCGCACTGAGACCACGCTCGCTCAGCTGATATTGATAAAAACGGTCCAAAGGCACCGTCAGTGAGCGCGGTGCGCTGGCAGGTTCGCGAGGTGTCTCGTCGGTCACTGGCTCTCACCTTTTTGCGCCCACTGGCTGCATAAAATGGCTAAATGCGAAGCCAGCTGCTCAAGAAACAGCGTATCCATATCCGGCTGGAAGTGCCCGCCATCTGCACTGGCAAAGCTCAGTAGTCCCCACTCTTTGCCCTCACCTTTAATTGGCACCAAGGCAAATGACCCCAGTTCCGGTGGCTGTGCCATCACCACTTCGGCATCGACTCGGCGCAAACGGCCCAAATAGCAACGGCGTCCGGCAAAGTGATGATTTTTCAGTTGATCCACCGCTTGACGAGGAATGGCCGTCATCCCCGCAATATCGTGATAAATACAGACACTGACGTTGAGCTGTAATTGCGCACTGAGCGTCTGTAATATTTTTTGCACGTCGTGCGGCTGATTCGTGCGAAGTAGTGCTTGATGCGTCTCAGCAAACGCACGAAATAAGCGATCGTTTTTGGCACCGAGACTCATCAGCTGGGTAATGTCTTCTTCTAACTCTGCGACGCGCTCACGCAAGCGCTTGAGCTGAATTTCGACCAAGGAGACTGCCCCTTGTTCAGCGTGCGGGATGGTTAACCGCGCCAGCAAATCACGCCGACGCAAAAAAAAGTCAGGATTATCAGTTAAATACTCGGCTACCGCATCCTCGCTCAACGGCATGGTTTCCAATGTGGTAGCGTCTATCCCGTGATTCATAATTGCAATTGTCCATCATATACATGTGTTGCAGGCCCGGTCATCGATAAAGGCTGGCCTGGACCACGCCAGAGAATCCGTAAATCCCCACCCGGTAGCGTGACGGTGACTTGCTCATCCAACAACCCTTGATCGATCCCTACCGCTACCGCGGCACAAGCGCCACTGCCGCAAGCCTGAGTCTCTCCGGCGCCGCGCTCATACACCCGAAGCTTAATCGCATTACGAGAAAGAATCTGCATAAAGCCGGCATTCACACGCTCGGGAAAGCGCTCATGATTTTCGAGTAGCGGCCCCAGCGTCTCGACATCCGCCGTATCAATATCATCGACCACTGTGACGACATGTGGATTTCCCATACTCACGGCCCCGACAAATAAAGTCTGTTCCGCTACGCGCATCAAATAGGTCTTTTCTTGTGAATTAGCCCGAAACGGGATCTTGCCCGGCGTGAAAATAGGCTCGCCCATATTCACCCGCACCTGGTTGTCGTTCTCAATATGTAGCCGCATTTTTCCCGCTTGGGTGCTGACATTAACTTGATATTTATTAGTGAGCCCTTTCATGCGCACAAAACGGGCAAAACAACGCGCGCCATTGCCACATTGGGCAACTTCAGACGCATCAGGATTAAAAATCCGATAGTGAAAGTCGGTTTCCGGATCATAAGGCGGCTCCACCACCAGTAGTTGATCAAAGCCGATACCCCGATGACGATCGGCTAAACGCCGGATAAGATCCGGGGAGAAAAACGCATTTTGTGTAACACAGTCAACCACCATAAAGTCGTTGCCCAGTCCGTGCATTTTTGCAAACTGTATCTGCATGCCAATCCTTATTCTGGTAGGCGCTTTTCAAGTTGCCACAGTGACGCCAAGCTTTCACGCTCACGCACTAAGTATGCGTGTTCACCGTCGACAACGATTTCGGCAGGACGACAGCGCGAATTATAGTTAGAGGCCATCACAAAGCCATACGCACCCGCTGAACGCACCGCCAACAAATCATCTGGAGCTAATACTAGCGAGCGATTCTTACCTAAATAATCTCCGGTTTCGCACACCGGACCCACTAAATCGTAGGTTTTGGGCTCTCCTTGACGCGGCACCACCGGAATAATTTCTTGGTAAGCTTGATACAAGGAAGGACGAATTAAGTCGTTCATACCGGCATCAATAATGGCAAAATTCTTATGTTCGCTGTGTTTAAGAAATTCCACCTTGGTAAGCAAGACGCCGGCATTAGCAGCAATGGCACGGCCTGGCTCAAAAATCAGCTCAAGATGGCGATGCTTATCCAAACGCGCCAGCAACGCTTTGGCATATTCCGAAGGCTGCGGTGGTTTTTCATCACTGTAGGTCACCCCGAGGCCGCCACCAACATCAAGGTGGCGAATCTGAATGCCTTCTTGCGCCAAAGTATCAATTAAGGCCAACAGGCGGTCTGTGGACTCAATAAAGGGGGTCAGATCCGTTAGCTGCGAACCGATATGGCAATCAATACCTTCCACCTTCAGATGGGGCAAACTGGCAGCATAGCGAAAACTATTTAGCGCTTCCCCGAAAGCAATGCCAAATTTGTTTTCTTTGAGGCCCGTGGAAATATAAGGGTGCGTATTGGCATCAACATCCGGATTAATGCGCAGAGAGATTGGCGCCTCGACACCCAGTTCGCCCGCCACTTGGTTTAAGCGGTCAAGCTCAGAGTGTGATTCGACATTGAAACATTTTATCCCCACTTCCAGCGCTCGCCGCATTTCAACCGCCGTTTTACCCACACCTGAAAATACGACCTTCGCCGGATCGCCGCCTGCAACCAAGACGCGCTCCAATTCACCTTGCGACACAATATCAAAACCCGATCCTTGCCGTGCCAGAATATCTAATACGCCAATATTTGAGTTCGCTTTCACGGCATAGCATACAAGATGTGGATGATCGCCCACAGCACAATCAAAAGCATGCCAATGGCGCTCCAAGGTCGCGCGCGAGTACACATACAATGGCGTGCCGTAATCGTTGGCAAGCTGAGCCAATGGCAATGATTCGGCCCATAGCTGGCCGTCGTCCTGATAATTAAAGTAATCCAAGGTGTTCGTCCCTGTTGTCGTGGGTTATTGATTTTGCGTCGGTTGTTCGTCCGGATAATACAGGGGCCCTTGTTGGCCACAGCCGGTCAGTGTCATGATGCCTGTGAGTATCAATAAAATGACGAGTTTTCGCATAGTGAATGCCAGTGATTATCGAGTCAATGCCCTCTATAATCGCATCACAACCATGAAAAGCAATAGGATATAACGGGATGAATACAACGGAATATCATCAGCTAGTCGATTTGCAAATGCAGGCCATCGAAGAAGGTATCGATGACTCAGGCGCCGACATCGATTATGAGAGTGTCGGCAATGTGATGACACTCGAATTTGACGATGGCAGCCAGATCATCATTAACCGTCAAGAGCCGATGCAAGAAATTTGGGTCGCGTCAAAAGGTGGCGGTTTTCATTTCGCGTTAAAAGAGGGCGAGTGGACGTGCAGCAAGACCGGCTTAATCTTAATGGATTTAGTCCAACAAGAGTGCAGCAGGCATGCTGGAGAGCCGGTATCTTGGTGATCTGAAGCAGGCGCTAACAATGCCCAGAGAGCGTACTAAAAAGCCGCTCTCTGGGTTATTTAAATGACGCCACTTGTCCACTAAAGCCATCGTGAGGTGGTTGGCGAGGCGGCTGCCATTGTGTATCGCACTTAAAAGGTAACGCCTGTGGCTCACCGCGATCATCGGTGACAATCTGATAAAACTGCGGCAAGTTAAAGTTAATAAAATTAGCACTGTAGCTATAACGGTCGTGAGAGGAGGTATAAAAACGGTTCACGCCCTGTACCATCTCTGTTTTATCACCACTGCACTGGCGGTACACTTCAACGCGATTGCTCTCATCAAGAATATAAAGATTGTAGCCATTGGCGCAGTCTTCAAAGAAAAACTGCACCAAGCCTTCACTGGCGTAGGCATCGACGACCGCGGGTGGGTGCACATCTTGCGGATTATCCACCACCATCACCGGCGTGCCATTCACTTTATTCGTGGAAATGCAGCGATAAAAATCGACCGAATTTTCTAAACGTTGCACGGACACGCCACGACGTTCAAAGAACAAGCCGTGCGTTTGCGATCCGATACGCAACGCTTTGAATCGACGACGTTTTTCTTTTTCAACCGGTTTTAGCCTAAGTTCAATGCATTCCGCCACCAGTTGGTAGACCAAGTTGCGGATCAGGCCGCGCATTTTACTCGAATAGCAGAACACATCGACCGATTCAGGTGGCACCGCATCTTGGTGCATTTTTCCTAACATGGTTTTCAGCGCTTCAAGAATCGCATCATCACCGCGATAGTTGAGTGTCCGGACCTCATTCCACGAGTTGCGATAGACCAAATCAACACTGCCCACCAGGCAGGTTTGCTCGGGGCCATAGCTAAAGATATCGCTATTTTTAAAATCAAACCGCATCGATGGTTTTTTATACGCCGACGTCGGGTCTTGCTCTAAGTTAATAAACAAGGCGAGCTGACGAATTTCACAGGGGCTTGATAACGCGTCCAAGGTTGGGCGTGGCGGCCGCAGAGAGAAGGTGTTGCGAATGTCACTGACCAATTGATACAGGGTATCAATATCAACGTCTGCATCACGTACTACGGTGTGCAAATGCGTCGACTCGGTCAGTAAACCATTAAAAAACGCCCAAGCGATCAGCTTAGACAGATAGCTGTTATGCTCCAGTGGCGCACGACCGATGATGTCAACCGGATCCAGGGAATGTTTATATAAATACCATCCCGGTCGATTCGTTCGCCCTTCGGGCACTTGAATCAAGGTCAGGTTTGGCTCGTGCAGATCCGGTGAAATCTGCGGATTCAGCAAGGTCACTTTACCCGGTAGCTCTTCAAACGCGGCATAAAGCTTACGCGCTAACGTACTGATATCTTGCGGGCTGATCGCCGAGGTGATGTCATTGCGGCGCGCAAAGCGAATCAAATTACGATAGCTTTGCATTAACGCATCAAGCAGCTCGTTGTGTGCGTACTGCACTTCCTCAACCTTCCAGTGACGGCGGTTATCCAGATACGTCAACGCCTGCTCGTCCCAGCCCCACTCATGAGCCAATAGACGCAGCACGTCACGCCGCCATGCCACTGAGCCGGTCGACGGTGACTGCGTTAATTTTTCATGGGTTTTGAGATAAAAACAGCGACGGACAAGGTCTAAGCGGCGGGCGTCGCCAATTGACTCGAGGTAGCGCGTCACTTTTTCCAACATCAGGTAATACGCATCGGACTGGTATACATCAACCCAGCCGGCATAAAAGCGGCGCTTACCATCAACACTTAGTAGTTGGGTGCCAGGGTACTGCCACGAGTACGCTTCAAGTAATATCGCTTTGAGTACCGATTTATACGGTGAATCGATACTTTTATAAAGCTGCCACAAGCTCGAGCCGAAGTATTCTTCCGCCGGGATGGTCGGCAGGCCACCAAAATCGACCCAATCACGTCGGTCAAGACCATGGTCTGCCACCAAGGTATCGACATAGTCGTCGTAACAGTCTTCCATTTCTGGCGGCACCATGTACCAAAGCAGCTTTTGCCCCGCAACACGCATTGACGAACGATAAAATTCATCAAGCAACAAAAAGTGCTGACTGGTACCACAGTTATCACTGGTCATGGTTTGGCTGAGGTGATGGCGGAACCGCCCTTCACACACTAAAAAGAAGTTGGCTTCAACCCCTTGGTTTAGCGCCCATTCGGAAATCGCCATGCACTTGGCATCGAGTTTATCACGCTGGGCGGTGGTGACGGCAGCATCAATGCATACCCAGATATCCAGATCACTGGTGAGGCTTTGTCCCATCGAGCCGGTACTGCCCATGGTATACATGCCTTTAATCGGATGACGACGACGTTCATCAACGCATGCAGTTAAAGAGGAGAAGCGCGTCTTTGAGTGGATCAGACAGTCAGAGACAAACTCTCGTTGTGTCTCGTCAAGCTGATAATCAGCGATACCAAAAGGCACACTGTCGCCACAAAACCCGGGCAATGCGGGGTGGTTGAGATGTAAAAGCACTGGCAGCACATCAAAAATGGCTTGAGCTTGACGACTCATTGCTGACCGCGCGCGATCCATTCTCACGCGGTTAAACGCCTCTATGCGCTCAGTTTGCTGTTGTACGTATGTTTGCAAGGCAATCATCCAGATTCGTTGACATCCCGGTCAACAGGTCGACGTTACTGTCTTCACCGTATCCGCCCAATTGCAGATAACAAAACGTGATCAATGTAACACTCTCGACAACTCGGGTAAAGTCAATAACCCCGATGCCTGTGTGGTGAGATTCGTGACGCACTATAGGCGCTTTTTGAGACCAATATCAACTTTTACGCTCTACTACCTTAGTCGTAACTTTCAATGTTTGCCGCCCAACGATCTCACTATTTGCGTAAATAATACGCTATCGATCACATTTTTTCACCTATATGACGATAAGCCCATCATAAATCTCGAAAGCGATTGACGACTATTACGAGCCACCCAATGGCAATGATACGATGGTGGTTATGAATCAAGAAGGAAGCAACACCATGTACTCAACACCCGTGCGCATTGCCACACGCAAAAGTCCTTTGGCGCTCTGGCAAGCGGAATTTGTTAAAGAAGCACTCGAAACTTCCCATCCTGGCTTGACCGTCGAGCTCGTGCCTATGGTCACTAAAGGTGACGTGATTCTGGACACGCCCCTCGCTAAAATCGGTGGTAAAGGCTTGTTTATTAAAGAGCTTGAACAAGCAATGCTTGACGGCCGCGCGGATATTGCCGTGCACTCGATGAAAGATGTCCCGGTTGAGTTTCCAGAAGGGCTGGGGTTGGTCACCATCTGTGAGCGCGGTGACCCACGCGATGCTTTCGTCTCTAACCATTACAACAGCATTGATGATTTACCCGAAGGGGCTGTCGTCGGCACGTCTAGCCTGCGCCGCGAATCACAACTACGTGAACGTCGCCCGGATCTGATCATTAATACCTTACGCGGCAATGTCGGCACCCGCCTAGGGAAATTGGATGATGGTCAGTATGATGCGATCGTTCTCGCCGCCGCTGGGTTAAAACGGTTAGGTTTACATGAACGCATACGTAATGAAATTCCACCAGAAGTCATCTTGCCGGCGGTTGGGCAAGGTGCCGTGGGTATCGAATGTCGATTGGATGATGAACGTATTCGGACCTTATTGGCCCCCCTTTCTGATGCCAGCACCACACAACGTGTACTTTGTGAACGCGCGATGAATAATCGTCTTGAAGGCGGGTGCCAAGTGCCTATTGGCAGCTATTCGGAAATTCAAGGCGACAAAATTTGGTTGCGCGCATTAGTGGGCGAACCGGATGGCTCGACCATCTTACGTGCCGAAATCACCGGTCCATTAGAGAAAGGGGAAGCACTAGGGACAGATTTAGCCGAGCAGCTCCTCGCTCAAGGTGCGCGCCAAATTCTGGATAAACTTTATCAAGACGACGCATGACCACGGTTATTGTTCGCCCCGAGCCAGACTGCAGTGAGTTAGTCGATCAGCTTACCCGACAAGGGCTGGCGGCGATCGCCTGTCCGCTACTTAGTTTTGCGCCGGGGCGAGACTTACCAACCTTCGCCACCTTGCTCGGTTCACTGCCTGCTGACAGCATCTTAGTCGCAGTGAGCCCACGCGCCGTGGCCTTTGCGCATCAGGCATTGCAACGCCAGGAGATGGCCTGGCCCAGTGATTGTCATTATGTTGCCGTTGGGCAACGCACTGCTCATGAGTGGCAAGCCGTCTGCGGCCAGCCTGTCCAATACCCGGTCCGCGAAGACAGTGAGGGCATGCTAGCACTGGCTCCATTTATGGCGGTAAAGGGGGCGCAGGTGGTGATTCTTCGCGGTGACAGTGGCCGCGATATGATGGCAAAAACACTCAGCAATCAAGGCGCGCAAGTTCACTATTGCGAGACCTATCGGCGACAATGGGACATTGAGCCTTTAGTATCGCAAGTAGTAAGCTGGCCTAAAGACACTATCGACACCGTGGTGATCACCAGTGGCCAACAATTAGCCTACTTTGATCAACTTATCACATTAAGCGGACAGCACTGGCTGCGCCAATGCCGTATACTGGTGCCCAGTAAAAGGATTCAAGATCAAGCCACAGGGCTCGATTTTGACACGATTACGACCGTTGACAGCGTGGCCAATTCAGCCCTAGTTCACACGCTGCTCAGGTTAAGTAAAACGGGACTTTCGGATGACTGACAACAAAAATACCGACACCAAATCAAACAAGGCTACGACGCCCTCGTCACCCAAGACACACGCCACGGATGCCTCCTCATCGGGGAAAACAGCAAAAAAAAGCACATCATCAGGGGGACGTGGCGGTATTGTTCTTGGCGCGATTGCCATCGCGATAGCACTCGGCTCGAGTGGATGGGTGTTCTATCATGGGCACCAGCAAGCGACTGTCTTACAAAACACAGTATCGGCGCAACAATCTCAAATTGCTAACCTTGAACAATCCCTTAGCCAGCAACAAAAAGCCGCTGAAAAAGCAAGAGAGCAACTTGAGGACGCCACTACAACACGACTTAATCAACAAGATAGCAGCCTGAAGAGTCTACAAAAGGCAATGGCCGATGTGAAAGGCCGCCGACCTAACGATTGGTTACTTGCGGAAGCGGATTATTTAATTCGTATGGCAGGGCGCAAAGTGTGGCTTGAGCACGATGCGCAAAGCGCCACAGCGCTGATGGAAGCGGCAGATCATCGTATTGCCCAGCTCAACGACCCGTCGTTGGTACCGATTCGCCAAGCGTTAGCTGACGATATAACGGCTTTAAAAGCGGTCAAGCGGGTGGATAAAGATGGCATAGTGTTGCGCTTAACGAGCATGCAACGACAAGTCGAGGACTTACCCCTTGCCAGCGCCGTGATCCCTGAGGCAGAGGAAACGCAAGCTCCGGTGGTGAGCGAGTCGGTCAACGATTGGCAAGCAAACCTGACCACCTCACTGAAAGGATTTGTTGATGATTTCATTACCTACCGCAAACGCGACGGTAATGTGGTGCCACTGCTCTCGCCGACACAAAGCTATTATTTGCAAGAGAACCTAAAAAACAAGCTCGATCAAGCCATGCGGGCTGTCTATCAAGGGAATGACACCCTCTATCATGAAGCACTTGGCATGGCCCAAGACTGGGCGCTGCGATTTTATAATCAGGATGCTAACGCCACCCGCCGTTTTGTTGAGCAACTCAACGCCCTGAACGAACAGCGTATTGGGGTCGACCTTCCGCAAAAGCTCAGCAGCCAAACACTCGTCAGTGATGAGATTGATACCCGATTGCGCCGAGATATTGCACCGCTAACAGGAGGCCAATCATGATACGACTGCTGTTACTTGTCCTCGTTTTAGCGGCAGGCTTGGTGGTTGGTCCACAACTGGCTGGTCACCAAGGCTACGTGCTCATTTCAGCGGCCCAGCAAACCATTGAAATGAGCGTTACAACCCTCTTAGTGCTCATCGCCGCGCTCATTGCAGTGCTCTGGGCCCTAGAGTGGGTGCTAAGAAAACTCTTTTCGATGAGCAGTACTGCCAGTGGTTGGTTATCCGGCCGGAAACAGCGTAAAGCTCGCCAGCAGACCCAGACTGGCTTAATGAAATTACGCGAGGGCGAGTGGAAAAAGGCGGAAAAGCTCCTCGCTAAAGCGCGCTCACACAGTGATGCTCCCATGCACAACTTGCTCGCCGCCGCAGAAGCGGCACAACAACGCCAAGATTTACATGCGCGGGATCAGTACCTACAACACGCCGCCGATATCAATGCCAACAGTTTAGCGCTCGCCCTCACTCGCGCCCAGTTACACAGCCAAAGCGGGCAGTATGAGCAAGCATTGGCCTCACTGCGGGCAATAAAACGCCAACACCCACGCAACCCTGTGATGCTGTCCCTGTTGAAAGAGACCTATATCCAATTAGAAGATTGGTCAGCGTTACTCAACCTTCTTCCAACGCTAAAAAAAGCACAGCTGCTCAATAGTGAACAACTTAACGTATTGTATGAGCGTGCCGAGCTTGGCGTTATGTCGCATGTTGCCAGTCAGAAAGGGGCAGAAGGGCTGCTTGCGCATTGGAACCAACTGCCGAAGGCCAAACGTAACCAACCCGCACTGCTCGCTGGATTAGTGCATCATTTGTCGGCGCGAAATGCCGATTCTGAAGCCTACATCTTATTGCGTGAAACCTTGAAAAAGCGGCCCGATGATCGCTTGATTGCACTGATCCCTACGCTCAACTTGCCCGACAGTTATCCGGCCGTGGTCATGCTAGAAGAGTTGCTAACCCGCGATAGCCATAATCCAGTTGTTCACAGCGCGCTGGGCCAGCTGCTGATGCAAGCAGGCAAATGGCAAGATGCGCGCAGCCACTTTGAGCAAGCACTCGAATACCGTACTGATGTCAGTGATTATGCCTACCTTGCCGATGTGTTAGATAAACTCAACCAAGGACAAGCGGCCAGCGATATCTCGCGCACCGCCTTAAAAATGGCACTGCCCGAGCGTCCGCCCGCAGCATAATACGCCTGATAGTAACAAAAACGCCCCATCATAAAATGGGGCGTTTTTGTCGATGCGATGCCATCACGTATCGCTTCTGTGGTTAACCTTACTGCTTCTGTGGTTAACCTTACTATCAAAGCTAACCCCAGTTTGCCGACTCGCTATCCTTTTTTACACAATACATTGAGCGCTGCCACTTGATTACGCGTGACCACCGTGCCGGTATTGGCATCAACACCCTGGGCGCCTTGTACCCAGTAAGGTAAACGCATCGGTAATTGATCGGTGGCTTGGGCGACCTGGGTTAAGTCCTGCCTGGACGCAAGTACCATTCCTTCTTGCTGACAACGCGGTTCCGCCTTCGCATAAGGTAGCCGCACCCAGCTCATCCCTTTTTCCGTATACTGTTTGTCACCTTGCTCAGGCTCAGGTAAACCAAAGTGGCTCAAATTGAAGGCGGCTTCGGATTGGGCTGCTTTTCCGCTTGTCTCTGGCAGAGTAGACGCTTTTGTCTCCGCCAGTGGCGGCAAGCGTATAACTGCAGGCTGAGATAGGGGTTGACGGGTTTGGCGCAACACCGCTTGGCGTGTCGGACCAAACATGCGTACACGTTTAAGCACCACATTGGCGACATCGAGAGCCTGATAGGGACCAATTAAACAACGACCACGCCCTTCGCGAACTTGCACTTGAAAGGGTAAATCCGGCAAACCTTGGCGCAATGTTTGATAAAACTGACGTGATGGTACCCCGTTTGTGGCACCGCACTGGACCCAAAATGCTGAACTTTGCGGGTCAGGAGACTGATCACCCCACAGCCCATTGCCAATATCGCATTTTTCACCAATGATCGGCCAACCTTGCTGATTGTCGATAATCGCACAAGGTGTTTGCGCTGCATTCACTGAGGATATCATTCCCCACGTTGCCATTAGCGTGACAACCAGACCTCGCCACCGCCCCATGATTTACTCCCTTCGACACTTAATGTTCATCAGCTTAAGCAAAGTCGTACAATGACTCAAGCTGACGATTCTCAAGCTGTTAGGTACGAACAAAAATGGCTGCGTACGCAGCCATTTTTCTCATCCTTTATAAATTTTGGGGTTAAACACATCCCTGAGCCAATCACCCAGCAAGTTGATAACCAACACCAGCAGCACTAAGGCAATACCAGGAAAGACCGTTATCCACCACGAACCAGAGAAAATGTAATTAAAGCCAATACTAATTAATGAGCCCAAAGACGGCTGATCGACAGGCATACCCAAGCCTAAAAACGATAACGCCGCTTCTGACATAATCGCGTTAGCCACTTGAACCGTTGAAATCACCAAGATCGGAGACAGACAGTTGGGAAGAATGTGCCGGAACATAATACGCGGTGATCGAAACCCCATTACACGCGCCGCTTCAACATATTCTTTTTTCTTCTCCGCCAGTACAGAGGCACGAATAGTACGCGCATATTGCGGCCATTCGGCAATCCCAATAATCACCACCAGCATCAAGATCGCATATTGACTATAAAACTCGCTACCAAAGCTGGCTTTAAAAATCGCAGACACAATGATCGCCACCATCATGGTAGAGAAAGACAGCTGAATATCTGCAATCCGCATAAAGAAGCTATCTATCCGTCCGCCAAAGTACCCCGCACTCAGTCCTATGATTGTCCCTAAGATGAGCTGTAATCCCACCGCACATAGGCCAATGGTCAGAGAGATACGCAGGCCATAAATCATAGTGGATAAGATATCTCGGCCCTGGTTATCCGTCCCTAATAAGAAGCGAGGATCGCTCCATTCCATCCAAGCAGGCGGTAACTCTGAGTCCATGATATCAATCGACATCAAATCATAAGGATTGGTTGGTGCCACCAAAGGCGCAAACACAGCCAGTAGGAGAAAAACCATAAAAATGGCAAAACTGGCCATCGCCACCTTGTCACGCTTAAAGTGATAGAGGAAATCTGAGGCCAAAAAGCGTTGCCAGCGACTTGGGGTGGTTTGTGCTTGTGTCATCGCTTACGCCTCCTTACCAGTAATGTTAACCGTGGGATTAATCAGGCCATACAGTAAGTCGACAAATGTATTGGTGACGACAAAGATTAATCCGACGAAAATGACATAGGCAGTAATCAAAGGTGTATCGACACGGTTGATCGCTTCAAGAAAGAGAAAACCCATTCCCGGCCACTGAAACACGGTTTCTGTCAAAATGGTATAGGCAATCATGGTACCGATTTGCACTCCGCCTACAGTCACCACAGGTAACATGGTGTTTTTCAATGCATGCTGATAATAAACCTTATTTTCGGGGAGCCCTTTCGCACGCGCAAATTTGACATATTCAGTGCCCAACGCTTCCAACATTTCAGAACGCACCAAGCGAATAAATAGCGGCAACATGATAGAAGCCAATGACACGGCGGGTAATACTAAGTGCGCAAGGCCGTCTAAAGTGAAAAAGCCAGACTCCCAACCTAGCCAATTGGCCGTTTCTCCTCGCCCATAGGAAGGTAACCAGCCAAGCTCAATGGAAAAAACGTACATCAGCATGATTGCCGTCAGGAACACGGGAATCGAAATCCCTACGATACTAAAGCCCATAATAATCTTGGTAAGTATACTTTTGGGATGGATCGCGGCGTACACACCAAGTGGAATCGACACCACCACGATGATCAACGCCGCACCGACCACCAGCTCTAAAGTGGCGCCCAGTTTATCTAAAATGACATCGACAACCGGTCGTTTAAAGAAGTAAGAATTGCCTAAATCACCTTGTAGGGCCTGACCGACAAAGCGAGTATATTTGGTTATAAAGGGATCATTAAGTCCCATTTCATCGCGCAGCGCATCGCGCTCTGCTTCTGATACTGATTGTCCCACCAGCTCCCGCAAGGGGTCGCCAAGGTTGTCTTGGATAGCAAACGCCACCAGACTGATGACAAACATCACAATCAGTGCCTGTACCAGACGTTTGACTAAAAACGTTACCATGTGTGCCTCTAAGCGATTGGATAATCAAGGCCCCAGGATTGGGGCCCTGTGTCAATCCATTACTCGACCACTAAATCGCCGAAGTAAGGGAAGTTCATACCGTTAACGATCGGTTTGATGTTAACGTTATTTTTGGCTGCCCAAGACGGATCTTGCCAGTGCAGAGGAAGGAAAGCCGCATCGTCATACAAGATCTTCTCGACCTTTTGCAGCATCGCGTTACGTTTTTCCAGATCCGTTTCTGAATTCGCATCGAGTACCAGTTTGTCCACTTCACTGTTCGAGTAATGGCCACAGTTATACTGCCCTTTACCCGTGTCAGCGTTGCGGGTCATGGTAAGGAACTCGGTAAAGTTAGCCGAATCTTCCGTATCTGGGTGCCAGCCGATCATTTGCATACCGGCTTCACACTTATCAAACTCAGGCCAGTACTGCGCTTTTGGCATGGTCTGTAAATCCACTTTGATGCCGATTTTCGCCATCATCGCGGATACCGCTTGAGCGATTTTTTCATCATTCACATAGCGGTTATTGGGGGCAATCATGGTGACAGAAAAACCATCAGGATAACCGGCTTCTTCCATCAACTTTTTCGCTTTCGCCAAGTCATAACGCGGCGCGAGATCGGCATTGTAACCCGCATAACCGACTGGGCTTTGCTGGCTTGCCGGTGTCGCGGCGCCTTTCATGATTTTTTGCGCGATGCCTTCGTTATTGACCGCATACGCCACCGCTTGACGGACACGCGGGTCTTTAAATTCTTCCACCACACTTTGGTTCATTTGGAAGGTAATCACGCGTGTACCAGGCATGGTCACCAGCTGCAAATTATCAGAGCGATCGATACGACGATAATCGTTGGGCGATACAGGGGCGATCATATCGACGTCACCCGATAGCAGTGCCGCGACACGGGTGGCATCTTCTTTGATCGGACGCAGCGTGATGTTGTCGACATTGCCTACGCTGTCTTTGTCCCAGTAATCCTCATTACGGTCAAATTCAACCACTACGCCTTGTTCACGTTCGTCGACCACGTATGGCCCTGTGCCTGACAAGTGTGTTGATGCATACGTTGAACCATTTTTCTTCAGCTCAGATTTGTCGCGTCCGTCTTCGGTCTCACCACTATAGAATTTGCTGTCCATGGGGAACACGTAGGTCATCACGTTTTCTACCAGTGGGTAGGTGCCGTCGGTGACCACATCCACTGTGTGCTCATCGACTTTTTTGATGTCAACGATTGGGGTGAAAATCCCTTTAAAGTCAGGTGATGATTTCAAACGGTCAAAGGTCCATACCACATCGTCAGCGGTAAACGCGTTACCAGAGTGGAACGTCACGCCTTTGCGAAGATTGAAACGCACGGTTTCATCATCGATACGCTCCCAAGACGTCGCGAGACGAGGCTCAAAATCCATATCTTGGGTAAAACGAACCAAGGGGTCGAAGACCATGTGTGATAGCTGTAGTGTACCTCCGGAAAGCTGCTCATGCGGATCCAAAGAAACGGGATCCGCGTCATAAGCCACTGTAATGTCGGCAGCGGCAGCACTAAAACTCAGGCCGGCGGCTATAAGTGCCACGGCTATCTTGCTCTTCATTGTTTTCATTGCATAGCTCCTTTATGCGTAGGGGGTATATCCCCTGCTGTGTTTGCATCATAGATACGGTGCGGCCCTTGGCCGCGTCGACATAGCGTGCTATGCCGATTGCAAACCTTCCGTGCTCATTCCCTTAAACTCTGGCATTAATGAGATAAGATGACGGCTGTATTCATGTTGTGGGTCAGTGAAAAGTTGCTCGGTTGGGGCGACTTCAAGTAGCTGACCTTTACGCATCACCCCGATGCGATCGCACATTTGACGAATCACCGGTAAATCATGGCTGATAAATAACATGGTCAGATTGAGCTCGTCTTGCAGATCTTTAAGCAGATTTAAGATCTGAGCCTGGACAGAGACATCTAACGCGGAGGTTGGCTCGTCACAAATCAGCAACCGTGGTCGCGTCGCCAGTGCGCGGGCAATCGAGATACGCTGACGTTGCCCTCCAGAGAACTCGTGCGGATATTTAATCCCAGCGCTGCGACCCAGGCCAACGTGGTCGAGTAAGTCACCGACGATTTGGCGGATTTGTGACTCACCCTCAGCTAAGCGATGAAAGCGAATCGGTTCCGCGATAATGTCATAAATCTTCATCCGTGGGTTCATGGATGAATAGGGGTTTTGAAACACCATCTGCATTTGACGACGGATTGGACGACGGGCCCGCTCACTTTTTATCGCGGTCAAATCGATATCTTCAAAAATAATCTGGCCGGTATTGGGCGGATACAGCCCGGTAATCGCCCGAGCGATAGTTGACTTCCCGGAGCCTGACTCGCCGACCAGACCAAAAGTTTCCCCTTCAACAATATCAAAGCTGACGTGGTCCGAGGCTTGGACATATTCGCGACGGCTGGCAAAAAACGAATCCTTGGTCACAAATCGCAACGAGACGTCCTTTACTTGTAACAAGGGGCCAGAATAAGCGCGTTGGTCTTGGCTTTGTCCTAGCCAGTGGTTCTTCACATCCAGCTCAAGGGTTTCACCTGCTTCTTCGATGTAATTCACCAAAGGAAAACGATCCAGTTTGATATCGGAGCGTGGCACGGCGGAGATTAAGCTTTGGGTGTAAGGATGTTGCGGATCGCCCAACACTTGCTGTGTGGTGCCAAGTTCAACTAAGTCACCTCGATACATGACCGCGACACGATCGGTCACATTCGCCACTACGCCCATATCGTGGGTCACTAACATACAACCCACGTTTTTCTGCTGGCATAAATCGCGAATCAAATTGAGAATTTGATCTTGAATCGAAACATCCAATGCTGTCGTTGGCTCATCAGCGATAATTAAATCTGGCTCACCGGCCAATGCGACCGCGATCACCACGCGCTGACGCATCCCACCAGAAAATTGATGCGGATACTGCTTAATACGCAACTCAGGCTCTGGGATCCCGACTTGCTCCATCAGGCTTATCGCACGCTGATAGGCTTGCTGGGACGTCAGATTAAGGTTGGTTATTATCGTTTCTGTCAGCTGTTGCTCGACGGTAAATAACGGGTTCAGCGAGGTCATGGGATCTTGAAAAATAAATCCAATTTTATCGCCACGCACTTTGCGCATTTGATTGGGTGTCAGGCCCGATATTTTTTGACCATCGAGGTATACATCGCCACTGGCAATGCGTCCTGGAGGGCTAAGTAAATCAATCACCGCATTTCCAACGGTTGATTTACCTGCGCCGGACTCACCGACCACGCCGACAATCTCACCACGCTCAATCGTTAATGACAGCGAGGTCACGGCCGCGTGGACACCATGGCGAGACGGGTACTCTATTCGGAGGTTATTAACTTCTAGCAGTGACATTTTTCATCCTTGATATCGTCAAAGGTGACGACCAACGTGCTAACCAAAACAAGGGGCTGCCTCGCCTTGGAGAGATGCGATTCCAATCTGGCAAACATTTCACAAAAAATCAACATCGCAGAAGAAAACACCATAAAGGCCTAATCATCTCGGATATTCATTCATCTAACTACCAGCACTTGCCCGGCGGCAAGACACAAAACACACTTCATATCATAAAGATATAAGCTATTCCCATTCCCTCTGTTTTAAAGCAAATCACGCATAGAATAAAGCCATCTGAATTAACGGCCATATAACATCCGTAGTGATAATGACTGATTTATAAATGATCGACACACTGCATAAGTTATAAGTTACTTATTAAGTAGTTTTTTATTCTTAGTAAAGACAGGTATAGCAGTTGTATCGATCAGTTGTGAATTTATGACCAATTGATGACTTTTTATCTCGCTAAACCTTGATAGCGCTCTAATTTCCGTATTTTTATTTTCTATGTCAGCGAATCGACACAAGGAAACAGAGGAGAGAAACAGAGAAGAAAGAGGAAAAGGCATAAACGAAAAAACCCCAGCCGTTAGGCTAGGGTTTGTAATAGTGGTCGGTGAAGAGGGATTCGAACCCCCGACCCTCTGGTCCCAAACCAGATGCGCTACCAAACTGCGCTATTCACCGACATATCGCTTAGTGCGAAAATAATGGGGTGGCTGACGGGACTTGAACCCGCGACAACTGGAATCACAATCCAGGGCTCTACCAACTGAGCTACAGCCACCACTGATTTTCTGCCATATTCCTATCCCGGAATGGCGCGCCCGACAGGATTTGAACCTGTGACCTTTGGCTTCGGAGGCCAACACTCTATCCAACTGAGCTACGGGCGCTTGCCCCGTTGGCGGTGTCGAATATTACGGATATCACCACCAGCCGTCTAGCATTTTTTTTAATTTTTTTACTGACTGGTCTCTTTTTCAACAAATCGCGTAGAAATCGTCAGTAAGGTCTCTACTATAACGGTTTAACGTAACAATCTAAAGCGCTATAATCACCTAATCTTTACACGGGGTTAACCTAGCGAGGTTGGCAAATCCGTTGAGACGAGACTGACAGGCCGCAACCGAATCACTCTTGATTGATTCACCCCTTAAGGTTGGCGGCAAATAACATAAAAAAGGCGTTAAGCCACCAGTAATGTGGGAGTGTCATTGTGAGCGCAAAGGGAAAAAGTCTAGGTCGTATTATGGTTGCCTCGGTAGCCGCTCTACTATTTGCTTCTGCTGCGCAAGCATTAGAAGTGTCTGAACAAGAAAAAGCCGCCATCGCCGAGCGCATTGCGCCTGTGGGTGACGTGTATATTGATGGAGAAGCCCCCACGCAAACGGCGGCAGCAGAACCAACTGGCCCACGTAGCGGTAACCAAGTCTATAATACTTACTGCACAGCCTGCCACGGCACAGGCGCAGCTGGCGCCCCTAAAATCGGTGATGCCGCCGCTTGGGGCCCACGTGTTGATAAAGGCATGGAAACCCTAGCCAAACATGCTATCAACGGTTTTAATGCAATGCCTGCCAAAGGCACCTGTATGGACTGCTCGGATGATGAAATCGTCGCGGCTATCGAGCACATGCTCGACGCACTCTAATAGCACGGCTCATCAATCGTTTGACAGTAACGCCGCCTTCGCGGCGTTACTTACTGAGCAAGGCTGTGTTTAGGGTGACTTGTTTTTATCGAGCATGGCTTTTAAGTTAGCGATCGCCGCTTGCCCTTTTTCCATTCTCTCTTCTTGAGACACAGGTTTTTTCTGCGACTCCCACTCAAGATCATCAAACGGCAATTCGTCGAGAAAACGGCTTTGTTGTGGCTTGATAAGCTCGCCAAACTGACGCCTTTCTTTGCAAACGACAAAGGTCAGCGCCTTTTGCGCACGGGTCAATCCGACGTAAGCTAAACGCCGCTCTTCGTCGATATTATCTTCATCAATACTCGATTGATGAGGCAACAAGCCTTCTTCCATACCGATCAAATACACGTATGGAAATTCTAGCCCTTTCGATGCGTGCAACGTCATCAGCTGTACTTGGTCAGCCTCGTCATCATCTTCGCCACGTTCCATCATGTCACGCAGCGTCAGGCGCTGAACCACTTCTCGCAGGCTTCGTTCAACCTGATCCGGATTATCCCCCTGAAGATCAGCGACAATCCAACTGTGAAGCTGTGAGACGTTTTTCATCCGCATCTCTGCCACTTTGGGACTGGATGAACTCTCATACAGCCAATCTTCATACTGTGTATCTCGCAACAGTGATCGTATCGCGGACACGGTATCGCCCCGCTCAGCCTGATCAGACAGTTCCACAATCCACCGCGTAAACGCTTGCAGGGCAGCCAGCCCTCGCCCAGATAAATGCTGGGGCAGGCCTAACTCAAAGCTCGCCGCAAACAAGCTCTTGCCGCGCTGATTGGCATAACTGCCGAGTTTTTCTAATGTCACCGGGCCAATTTCGCGTCGCGGCGTATTCACTACGCGCAAAAACGCATTGTCGTCATCTGGGTTGGTCAACAAGCGCAAATAGGCCATGATGTCTTTAATTTCGGCGCGCGAGAAAAAGGACGTACCGCCTGATATTTTATACGGGATACGATTTTGTATCAGGGCTTTTTCAATCAAACGCGATTGGTGATTGCCACGGTATAAGACCGCGTAATCTTTGTATTGCGTACGCCCTAAAAAACGGTGGCCTATCAGTTCCCCAACCACACGTTCCGCTTCATGCTCTTCGTTATTGGCAGTCAGCACTTTGAGCATGTCGCCATCGGGCAAGGCAGAAAATAGCGTTTTTTCGAATACATGGGGGTTATTGGCTATCAAGATATTGGCTGCACGCAGTATTCGACTGGTTGAGCGGTAATTTTGCTCCAACTTCACCACATGCAGACGCGGAAAGTCTTGTTGTAAGTACACCAGGTTTTTCGGCTGAGCGCCTCGCCAGGAGTAAATCGATTGGTCATCATCCCCTACCACGGTAAAGCGTGATCGCTCACCCACCAGCAGCTTCACCAATTGATACTGGCTGGTGTTGGTATCTTGATACTCGTCGACCAATAAATAGCGAATACGTGCTTGCCAACGCTCACGCACGGTTTGGTTTTGGCTAAGTAGCGCCACCGGCATCAAGATAAGATCATCAAAATCGAGCGCGTTATAGGCCCGCATTTGTTTTTGATAGCGCGCATAGCAGGCGGCAAATAACTGGTCCCGCTCACCTTGTGCTTGCGCCAACGCTTCATCGGGTCCCAACATGGCATTTTTCCAGTTGGAGATGGTGTGCACCAATTGACGCAGCAAGTCTTTATCATTATCTAGCTCTTCTTCGGTCAGAGCTTTGAGTAGCGCTAATTGGTCTTGATCATCAAACAACGAAAAGCCCGCTTTTAACCCCAAGGTTTTGTATTCTCGGCGGATAATATTCAGGCCCAAGGTATGAAAGGTTGACACCATCAAGCCGCGCGATTCTTGCTTACCCAAGCTTTGTGCCACGCGCTCTTTCATCTCTCGTGCCGCTTTGTTCGTGAAAGTCACCGCGGCAATATGACGCGCTTTATAGCCACATTGTTGAACCAAATAGGCGATCTTATGCGTAATCACGCGTGTTTTTCCCGAGCCTGCGCCAGCTAACACCAGACAGGGGCCAGAAATATGGCGGACTGCATCCGATTGCGCAGGATTAAGCTTCATGATGGCGGCACCTCGTTAATGGCTGAGAGGGCATTGTAGAAGGAATCTTACTGATGTCTATCTCACCCAAGCAAGGCTCAACAAGCTTGCTACAATTTATGCTTGTCATACGCACAAAATTCACTCTAAAATGAATGAACGTTCATTCACTAGTAAGTTCATCATCAATGGACAAACGTACGCAAATATTCGCGGCGACAGAGCAACTGATTGCCACGCGTGGGCTCGACAAGGTCTCAATGCATCAGGTCGCCACCCAAGCGCAAGTGGCCGCCGGCACCATTTATCGCTATTTTAACGATAAAGAAGACTTGCTTCGTCAACTGTCTATGCACCTTATGATGCAATGTGCGACCCATATTCAACAGGGGGTAAAGGATGAACCAACCCTAAAAGATCAATTTGAGCGGTTATGGCGCAACACGTGGACCATGATGCTACAACGCGATCACTTATTATTATCTCGTGACCAGTTTGATGCTCTGCCACGCGATGATCAGTCACAAACCCAGCAAGAGCGAGAGGCCTTCTCTGATCTTTATCAAGTCTTTCAGGAAGGTAAGCGGCAAAAGCGCTTTAAGCCACTGGACGATGAGGTGCTCATCACCTTGGGGCTTGAACCCGTTTTTTGTTTAGCTCGCAAACAGGTTCGGGGTGTTATAACTCTAGACAGTTATGCTATCGCAGATGCGATCCAAGCTTGCTGGGATGCAATTTCTCTTCACTAACGACGCTCGGAGCTTACTTCGATGAAAAAATGGTTTTTCTTTATGGTTATCCTTGCACTGCTGCTGTTTGGCAGTGTGATTGGCTTTAACCTTTTTAAGCAGCAAAAGGTTGCAGAGTATATGGCAAACATGCCAGAGCCGACGCACCCAGTGACGGCAGTGACCGTTAACGCTGAACCCTGGACACCCACCATGGATGCCATCGGGTTTGTTGAGCCCAATCAAGGGATCACCTTAACCACGCAAATTGCCGGTGTGGTGGATGTGATCAACTTTGAATCAGGCCAAACCGTTAAACGTGGGCAAAATCTGGTTGAACTCGACTCTAGCGTTGAAAAAGCCAACTTGGCAAGTACGCAAGCACGATTACCCGCCGCAGAAGCCAAGTTCAAACGTTATCAAGGACTGTTTACTAAAGGGTCGATTTCTAAAGAAGCATTGGATGAAGCTGAAGCGAATTACCGTTCTTTACAAGCTGACATTAATGCGCTTGAAGCCACCATTGCACGTCGTAATCTTCAAGCTCCCTTTGATGGTGTGATTGGCCTGCGTAATGTATTTATGGGTGAGTACCTGCAGCCAGGTACCGATAKTGCTCGGCTAGAAGATACCTCGGTAATGAAACTGCGCTTTACCGTGCCGCAAACCGATATCTCGAAGATCCGTCTAAGCCAGGCATTACGCATTACAGTCGATGCTTATCCTGAAAAAGAATTCATCGGCTCTATCAGTGCTATCGAGCCTGCGGTCAACAGCCAGAGCGGCCTGATTAAAGTGGAAGCCAATATTCCCAACAATGATGGCCAGTTGCGCTCAGGGATGTTTGCCCGCGCCGATATCGTCTTGCCGACGATTGAGAAGCAAATCGTGATTGATCAAACTGCGATTAACTTCAACCTATACGGTGAAAGTGTGTATGTGATCCGTGAAGAAGACGGAGAAAAGCGCGCCTATCAACAAGTTATTAAAGTCGGCGAGCGTCGTGGCCATCAAGCGCGCATTATCGACGGTCTAGAGCCTGGCGATCAGGTTGTTACGTCCGGCCAGGTGCGCTTAAGCAATGGCTCTAAAGTGAAAATCGTCGACAACGACGCTCTCACTCCACCAGA
Source organism: Salinivibrio sp. AR647 (assembly GCF_001995415.1). Lineage (NCBI taxonomy): Bacteria > Pseudomonadati > Pseudomonadota > Gammaproteobacteria > Vibrionales > Vibrionaceae > Salinivibrio > Salinivibrio sp. AR647. Next base: position 81,263 of record NZ_MUFE01000011.1, read on the forward strand.
ACAATTACCTCAATTGTAAGACGAGGATGTGATGCGCTTTACTGATATTTTTATCCGGCGCCCAGTGCTAGCTGCGTCAATCAGTATTCTGATTGCACTGCTCGGCTTGCAGTCTTTATTTAAGATGCAAGTTAGGGAATACCCGGAGATGACCAATACCGTGGTCACCATCACAACCAGCTATTATGGTGCCAGTGCTGACTTGATTCAGGGTTTTATTACCACCCCGCTCGAGCAAGCTGTCGCCCAAGCTGACAATATTGACTTTATGACCTCAGAATCGGTGCTGGGATCATCGACAATCACAGTCAACATGAAGCTAAATACCGATCCGAATGCCGCCTTGGCAGATATACTGGCCAAAGTCAATTCGGTAAGGGCACAGCTCCCGGCAGAATCAGAAGATCCGTCCGTATCCATGTCGACCGGCTCTACGACCGCGGTCATGTATATCGGTTTTACCTCGCCAGAACTCGACTCGAGCCAGATCACCGATTATCTTGAGCGCGTGGTTAAACCCCAATTGTTTACTGTGGGTGGGGTGTCAAAAATCGATCTATATGGCGGGGTGAAGTACGGCTTACGTGTATGGCTTGATCCTGAAAAGATGGCGGCCTTTAAGCTAAGTGCCACTGATGTCATGTCAGTACTCGATGCCAATAACTACCAGTCGGCAACCGGTCAAGCTACCGGTACCTTTATGGTCTACAACGGCAGTGCGGATACGCAAGTTTCAACGCCAGAAGAGTTAGCCAAACTGGTGGTTGATACGCAAGATGGCCGCATCGTGCGGTTAGGCGATATTGCTAACGTCTCGCTGGAAAAAAGTCACGACCGAGTCCGAGCGCTTGCCAATGGTTCCGAGGCAGTTGTCGCAGCCATTAACGCTACCCCCTCAGCCAATCCGATCAATATTGCTGCCGACGTGATGGACATGTTGCCCGAAGTGGAACGTAACATGCCCAGCAACATTGAGATGAACGTGTTGTATGACTCGTCGAATGCGATCAATGAGTCAATCAATGAGGTAATCAAAACCATCATCGAAGCCGCGTTAATTGTGTTGGTGGTTATTACTCTGTTCTTGGGCTCGTTCCGCGCGGTGATCATCCCCATTATTACCATCCCGCTGTCGCTGATTGGTGTAGCACTAGTGATGGAAATGATTGGCTTCTCACTGAACTTGATGACGCTACTGGCCATGGTTCTGGCCATCGGCTTGGTGGTCGATGACGCCATTGTGGTGCTCGAGAATATCGACCGTCATATTAAGTTAGGTGAGTCGCCGTTCCGTGCCGCCATCATTGGTACCCGTGAGATAGCGGTGCCCGTTATTTCTATGACACTAACACTGGCAGCCGTTTATGCCCCTATCGCCATGATGGGCGGGATCACCGGCTCCCTGTTTAAGGAGTTTGCATTAACGCTTGCTGGGGCAGTGTTTGTGTCCGGCATTGTCGCACTAACGCTCTCGCCGGTGATGTGTGCGACCTTGTTAAAAGCCAATGCGCAACCGAGTCGTTTTGAGTTAGCGGTACATCGCTTCCTTGACGGGATGACAGATAAGTATGCGCGTATGCTCAGCAAGGTGATGGAGCGCCGTCCGGTGATCGTGACGTTTGCGGTGATTGTATTCGCTTCCCTGCCGGTGCTGTTTAGCTTTATTCCTAGTGAGCTTGCTCCGTCAGAGGATAAAGGCGTGGTGGTCATGATGGGTACTGCGCCCTCCACCGCTAACTTGGATTACATCCAAAATAGCATGGCGGAAGTGAACCAAAAACTGGACCAGCAACCCGAAGTGGCTTTCTCACAAGTCTTCTCCGGGGTACCTAAGTCGAATCAAGCCTTTGGTATCGCCTCATTAGTACCTTGGAGCGAGCGGGAAGCGAGCCAGTCTGAGGTAGTCAAACGCATGGCGAATGAAGTGAAGGATATTCCAGGTATGAAGGTCACCACCTTCGAAATGCCGGAATTGCCAGGTGCTTCCTCAGGTTTGCCTATTCAATTTGTGGTGACATCGCCCAATAACTTCGAAAGCCTGTATCAGGTAACCGCTGAAATCATGGGCGAAGTGCAATCAAGCCCAAATTTCGTTTACTCGGAGCTTAACCTTAACTTCGACTCCGCCACCATGAATATCCATATTGATAAGGATAAAGCGGGATCGTATGGCGTCACCATGCGTGATATCGGTACGACGATCGGAACCATGATGGCCGACGGCTACATTAATCGTATTGACTTTGACGGCCGATCGTATGAAGTGATCCCGCAAGTTGAGCGTAAATATCGCCTTAACCCTGAGTCGATCGAAAGCTACTACGTGAGCGCTGCCAATGGTGATTCGATACCTCTCGGCTCTTTGATTGATATTGAAGTGACAGGCGAGCCGCGCTCGTTACCTCATTTTAATCAATTGAATGCTGCGACGATTAGTGCCGTTGCTGCCCCTAGCGTGACCATGGGTACCGCCGTAGAGTGGTTTGAAAGCAAAGCGGCAGAACTGCCAAAAGGGTATCAGCACGATTATCTTGGTGAATCGCGTCAATACGTCACTGAAGGCAGTGCACTGTATGCAACTTTCTTGTTTGCGCTGGCGATTATTTACTTAGTGCTTGCGATTCAGTTCGAATCGCTACTCGACCCTCTGGTGATCTTGGTCTCAGTGCCTCTGGCGATTTGTGGCGCGTTGATTGCTTTGGCGTGGGGGCTGTCATCGATGAATATCTACTCGCAGGTGGGGCTGATAACCTTGATAGGTCTAATTACCAAGCACGGTATTTTGATCTGTGAAGTTGCCAAAGAGCAGCAGCTATATCACCAAGCCAGTCGAATGGATGCGGTAAAAGAGGCTGCAAAAATTCGTCTGCGTCCGATCTTGATGACAACAGCTGCAATGATTGCAGGCCTTATCCCGCTTATGTTTGCCAGCGGCGCCGGTGCCGAACAACGCTTTAGCATCGGGATAGTCATCGTGGCGGGTCTTGCCATCGGGACATTATTCACGCTATTCGTTCTGCCAGTGATTTATACCTATCTGGCCAGCAAGCACAAGCCGCTGCCGGTGTTTGTCGAAGACGATGAGCTTGATAAGCTCGATGAAGACTATCGTGCATCACATTAATGCATCCTATTAAGGGCCTACGGGCCCTTTTCTTTTGTCATCCTTTCGACAAGCTGTACGTATTTACATAGAATAAAGACAGTTAATAAAGGAGTATTCCATGTTTGACCCGAAAAAACTTGAGCAAATGGCCAAGCAAATTCACGATGCCATGCCTCAGCCTGTCAAAGAGTTAGGCACGGATATGGAAAGCCGTGTGCGCCAAGCCATTCAAGGCCAGCTGACTAAGCTTGACGTGGTAAGCCGTGAGGAGTTTGATGTACAAACTCAGGTATTACTGCGCACGCGTCAAAAGCTCACCGAGCTCGAAGCAAAGCTTGAAGAAATGGAAACAAAGATCGGCCAATCGCAAGATAACCAGCAATAACCGATCGCATCAACGCAAAAAGCCTGACCCTCAGGCCAGGCTTATCTCTGCGTATCATTTCAACTGATGGCAGTCAGTTATCGAGCGCGATTAATTATCAAGTGCAATCTGTTTCATATCAGTCATATAGCCGCGTAACTCTTCGCCGATATATTCGATCGGGTGATGACGAATACGGTCATTCACTTCAATCAAGGTGGCGTTATCAACCTGATTAGATGTTTCTGACAATCCTTTGCCAATCACATCCGCGCCCACCGTTGGCATAAAATGCTCGCGCAACAATGGCGTCGCCACATTAGCGAACAAGTAGTTACCGTACTCTGCCGTATCGGAAATAACCACGTTCATTTCGTAAAGACGCTTACGTGCAATGGTGTTGGCAATCAACGGCAACTCATGCAATGACTCGTAATACGCCGACTCTTCCACAATACCGGACGACACCATGACCTCAAAGGCAAGCTCGACCCCAGCACGCACCATAGCAACCATCAAAATACCGTTATCAAAGAATTCTTGCTCACTGATACTGGCATCTGACTCGGGATAGTTTTCAAACGCGGTCTGTGCCGTTTCCTCACGCCAAGTGAAAAGATCTTTATCGCCATTATCCCAATCGGCCATCATGGTCGCGGAGAAATGGCCAGAGATAATGTCATCCATGTGTTTGTTGTAAAGGGGACGCATAAGCTCTTTAAGCGACTCCGACAGCTCAAAGGCTTTTACTTTCGCGGGGTTGGACAAGCGATCCATCATATGCGTGATGCCACCGAATTTCAGCGCTTCAGTAATCGTTTCCCAGCCATATTGAATAAGTTTACCCGCATAACCCGGCTCAACACCTTCTGCAATCATTTTCTCATAGCAAACAACCGATCCGGCCTGCAGCATGCCACACAGGATGGTTTGTTCGCCCATCAGGTCTGATTTTACTTCCGCCACAAACGAAGACGCTAGCACCCCTGCACGATGACCGCCGGTTGCGGCTGCCCATGCTTTCGCAACCTCAAAGCCTTCGCCGTTAGGATCATTTTCTGGGTGGACCGCGATCAGCGTTGGCACACCAAAGCCGCGTTTATACTCTTCACGCACTTCGGTACCTGGACACTTAGGCGCCACCATAACGACGGTAATATCTTCACGAATGCGCTGACCCACTTCGACGATATTAAAGCCATGAGAGTAACCGAGCGCAGCGCCATCTTTCATCAACGGCATGACGGTCTCTACGACGTTGGAGTGTTGCTTATCTGGGGTCAGATTGATCACCAAATCCGCTTGTGGGATCACATCTTGATAGCTCCCCACTGTAAACCCATGCTCGACCGCGTTTTGGTAAGAAGGACGCTTCTCATCAATCGCCGCCTGACGCAGTGCATAAGCCACATCAAGACCCGAGTCACGCATGTTTAGACCCTGATTAAGCCCTTGCGCCCCACAGCCAACAATCACCACTTTTTTACCTTTGAGGAATTCGGCCTCGTTGGCAAATTCATCGCGCGACATAAATCGGCATACGCCTAATTGTTCCAATTGTTGACGCAAATTCAGGGTATTAAAGTAGTTCGCCATAGGGTGCTCCATTGATTCGAATCCATGATTGGGTGCGTTTTCACCGCTTAATTTTGATACTACCTTAACCATCACATTGCCTAAAGTGATATATTCACAACATGACATTGCAAATAAAGCAAGAACACACCATGAACACCAAACAACTTACGGGTTTTCTTCACCTCTGTGATACCAAAAGCTATACCCGTGCGGCAAAAGCCATGCATGCTAGCCCGTCGGCTCTAAGTCGGATTATTCAACGGCTTGAGGAGGACATCGGTCAGCCGTTGTTTATTCGGACGAACAAAGCCGTTACCTTAACACCCGCAGGAAAAACGTTATTACCCGTGGCGCGAGAAATCTTACAACTATGGCATACCACCAAAGCTAATATTAATGAACATGCCTCTTTGCTCGGCGGTAAGCTCACGCTCTTTTGCTCGGTCACCGCCAGCTATAGCCATTTACCGGAGTTAATCGCGCGTTTTCGTCAGCAATACCCAAATATCGAGCTACAACTGCTGACCGGCGATCCCGCTCAGGCAGAAGAAAAGGTGCAAGACAATAGCGCCGACATTGCCATTGCCGCTAAACCAAAGTATTTGTCGTCAAGTTTAGTCTTTCAACCCATTGATACCGTGAGCTTGTCGGTTATCGCGCCGGCAATGGCCAGCAGTGGCATTGACTTACAAGCCATTGACTGGCAACACACACCCTTAATCTTGCCCGAAGCGGGAACAGCGCGCGAACTCGCTGATCAATGGTTGGCCAGCAAAGGCATCGAGGCAAACGTCTACGCACAAATAGCGGGTCACGAGGCGATTGTCAGTATGGTGGCATTAGGCTGTGGTATTGGTGTTGCGCCGGACGTGGTGATTGATAACAGCCCTGTAAAAGATAAGGTTGAGCGCTTGCGCCAAGAAATTGTGCAACCTCTCGAACTAGGCCTTTGTTGTAAAGCTTCCCGCGCCAAAGAGCCTTTACTCAACGCCCTACTCGATACGATGCGATAACCCAAAAAGCCCCAACATCACTATGCAGGGGCTTAAACGCAAAAAACCCCAGCTTTTCAGCTAGGGCTTCTAAGTAGTGGCGGAGTGGACGGGACTCGAACCCGCGACCCCCGGCGTGACAGGCCGGTATTCTAACCAACTGAACTACCACTCCGCACCAATTCTGTATGACTAAAGGCTTATATCTCTTTGCTTTAATCAATTGTAATAAAAGCCTGGCGATGTCCTACTCTCACATGGGGAGACCCCACACTACCATCGGCGCTGCTTCGTTTCACTACTGAGTTCGGCATGGAATCAGGTGGGTCCAAAGCGCTATGGTCGCCAAGCAAAATTTGGTGTGTCTTCACTTT
>NZ_MUFE01000012.1:0-78489 GCF_001995415.1 Salinivibrio sp. AR647
CGTTATGCCGTTATGCCTATAATTTGACGCAGATCTGACTATTTAACCGACCACTGTCTAGTCGATCGCAAAAAATAACTAATTGATAATATTATAAATTTAAGGTGATTGTGGTATCCGCGTAAAAGGACGCCTGCTCTAAAGCTGATATTGACAATGAAGTAGATAGGTGTGGGTGTGGGTGTGGGTGTGGGTGTGGGTGTGGGTGTGGGAAGAATACTAGGGAAGTGAGAGAAAACCAGAGAAAGTAAAAAAAAAGAAAAGGGAGCCTGAGCTCCCTTTTCTCCAGAATCTTAGCGACGGATGCCTAGACGCTTGATAACGTCCAAGTAACGGTCAACACTGTTCTTTTTCAGGTAGTCCAGCAGCTTACGACGACGTGAAACCATGCGTAGCAGGCCACGGCGGCTGTGGTGGTCACCTTTGTGCTCAGCGAAGTGCGATTGCAGATCGTTGATTGATGCGGTCAAAAGGGCGATTTGAACTTCCGGTGAACCCGTGTCGTTCTCGGTTTTGCCAAAATCAGCAACGATTTGTGCTTTTGCTTCTGCAGTCAGAGACATAATGCTCTCCTAATAAGAGTGTGTGATTATCATGCACCAGCCAATCTCTGATTCAGCCGGTGCCCGAAGGCGCGTATTCTACTGACTTTCGTCTAAGGTAGCAATCTATCCACGCCGCTTTTTCCGTTAAACACGCGCAAATGGCAGCGTGTTTTTTAGCCTGCTTCCGGCTGGCGACTGGCCACTAAACGACGTGGCGCCACCAAGCCATCGGCGTCAATTTCACCAACACCAATAAAGTGACGTTCCTCGCCCGCGGTTAAGCGAACAAAGCCACTGGTAGGTGCATTCGGCACCTGTACCGCTTGGCCTTGTAAGGCATAGCTGGCCATTACCGGCAACAAGTTGATTTCTCGCAAGTCTTGTACCGCGGTATCAAGTGGGAGTAACAAAGGATCCAGCAACTGCTTAGGTTGGATCTCTTGTTCTCTGGCTTCATTCAACAAGCTTTCGAGCTGCTCTAATGTCACCATCTGGCGCGTCGGATAGCCAGAAACACCCGTGCGACGCAGTGCGGTGACGTGAGCACCACAGCCTAGCATTTCCCCAAGATCATCGACGATGGTTCGAATGTAAGTGCCTTTAGAACAATGGACTTCCATCTCAATCTCATCACCTTCAAAGCGCAACAATTCAATTTGATGAACATGAATCGTACGCGCTTCACGCGGTACTTCAATGCCTTGACGCGCATATTCATACAAAGGCTTACCTTGATATTTGAGCGCGGAGAACATCGATGGGATCTGCTGGGTTTCACCGCGGAACTTAGCAATACAGCGCTCCAGCAATCCTAAATTGACTTTTACATCGCGGGTTTCTACCACTTCACCATCGGCGTCTGAGGTATTGGTGCGCTGACCCAATTTTGCCACCACCCGATAACGTTTGTCGGCATCCAGCAAAAACTGAGAGAACTTGGTCGCTTCACCTAGGCAAATTGGCAACATGCCCGTTGCAAGCGGATCCAAGGCTCCAGTGTGTCCTGCTTTCTCGGCAAAAAAGATACGTTTTACTTTCTGCAGAGCATCATTAGAGGTTATGCCCGTGGGTTTATCGAGTAGGATAATCCCATCAACGGGGCGACCTCGACGACGTTGACGACGCGCCATCTTTTATTCCTCACCTTTGTCATCATCATCACGGCGCTCATTATCACTGCGCACCGCTTTGCTCACCAGGTTCGAGATACGAATACCTTCAGTCAGCGACTCATCAAATACAAAAGTCAGTTCCGGCGTGATACGTAAACGAATTGCCTTACCGACCAATGAGCGAATGTATCCGCTCGCTTCATTGAGTGCCTTTAGGCTCTCGGTTGGTGCTTGTTCGTCAACGGTTAAAAAGGTGACGAAGACTTTGGCGTAAGCAAGGTCACGCGAGATTTGGACGTCAGAGACGGTCACCATACCGATACGTGGATCTTTCACTTCACGCTGCAAGATCAGTGCAATTTCTTTTTGCAACTGATGGGCGACGCGGTCCGTCCGGCTAAAATCTTTACCCATTTTCTTTTCTCTCAACAAAATGGGGGTAAGCGCATGCGCCTCCCCCCACGGTGTATCCAAACGACCTGGCTGTTTTTAAACGCTTAATTAGTCAATTGAGCGCTGAATTTCAACCGTTTCAAAGACTTCGATTTGGTCACCAACGCGAACATCATTGTAGTTCTTCACGCCAATACCACACTCGTAGCCTTTCTTCACTTCGTTCACATCATCTTTAAAGCGACGCAGTGATTCCAGCTCCCCTTCGTAGATAACCACGTTATCACGCAGAACACGAATTGGGTTGTTACGCTTAATCAAGCCTTCAGACACCTGACACCCGGCAATTGCGCCCAGTTTTGGTGACTTAAAGACATCGCGAACTTCTGCCAAACCAATGATTTCTTGTTTGAACTCAGGCGCAAGCATACCGCTCATCGCTTGTTTCACTTCATCAATCATGGTGTAGATAACAGAATAGTAGCGAAGATCTAAGCTTTCATTCTCGATAGTCTTACGTGCGGTCGCATCGGCACGCACGTTAAAGCCACAAATGATCGCGTTCGATGCCGCTGCCAGTACCGCGTCGGTTTCAGTAATACCGCCCACGCCGGAACCAACAATCTTCACTTTGACTTCGTCAGTTGACAGTTTAACCAGTGAATCGGCAATTGCCTCAATCGAACCTTGTACATCGGCTTTCAGAACGATGTTGAGCTCAGAGACTTCACCTTCTTCCATGTTCGAGAACATGTTTTCCAGTTTGGCTTTTTGCTGACGCGCCAGTTTCACATCACGGAATTTACCTTGACGATAAAGTGCCACTTCACGGGCTTTCTTCTCGTCACGTACAACCGTAGCTTCATCACCGGCGGCAGGGACACCTGACAGACCTAAGATCTCAACCGGAATGGATGGACCAGCATGTTCGATGTCTTGGCCGTTCTCATCACGCATCGCACGAACACGACCGTATTCAAGGCCACAAAGTACAATATCGCCTTTATTCAAGGTACCTTCTTGAACCAAGACAGTCGCAACAGGACCACGGCCTTTATCCAGACGAGATTCAACCACAACGCCACGCGCCATGCCTTTCTCAACCGCTTTCAGCTCAAGGACTTCTGATTGCAACAAGATGGACTCGAGCAAGGTATCAATGTTTTCACCCTGTTTCGCAGAGACGTGAACAAAGATGTTCTCACCGCCCCACTCTTCTGGGATAACATCATACTGCGCGAGCTCATTCTTGACGCTGTCAGGGTTAGCACCTTCTTTGTCCATCTTGTTGACGGCAACAATCAAAGGTACACCCGCGGCTTTGGCGTGTTGAATCGCTTCTTTGGTTTGTGGCATCACACCATCATCGGCCGCCACCACCAACACAACGATATCCGTCGCACCCGCACCACGTGCACGCATCGCGGTAAACGCTGCGTGTCCTGGCGTATCCAGGAAGGTGATCATGCCGTTATCAGTTTGTACATGGTACGCACCGATATGCTGAGTAATACCGCCAGCTTCACCCGTTGCAACGTGTGCTTTACGGATGTAGTCGAGCAAGGATGTCTTACCGTGGTCAACGTGACCCATGATAGTAACAACCGGTGCACGCGGTGCCATAGGTGCATCGTTATCACGATCAGAGAGTACGGCCTCTTCCAGCTCATTCTCTCTGCGCAGGATAACTTTGTGACCCATTTCTTCCGCGACAAGCTGTGCGGTTTCTTGGTCAATCACCTGGTTAATGGTCGCCATTGCACCCATTTTCATCATGGTTTTAATGACTTCTGCACCTTTCACCGCCATTTTATTCGCGAGCTCAGCAACCGTAATGGTTTCACCGATCTCGACTTCGCGGTTTACTTTCTGGGCAGGTTTTTTAAAGCCATGCTGCATCGAAGACGGCTTAGCCATACGGCCTTTGCCTTTACCACCTTTACCACGACGGCCTCGGGGGTTTTTGTCTTCTGTTGCAGTGGCTTTTTTCTTTTTCTTACGACGCGGCGCGGCCGTTTCTTCGCGGCGATCCGCTTCGTCTTCCGCTTCGCGGGCATATTCGGAGGTAACCGTATGGTGGTCAGCCGCCTCCATGGTACTTAGCGCTTTGTCTTGATCTGACCAGCGCTCTTGATTTGCTTCTGCCATTTTGCGTGCCTCTTCTAACTGCCGCTGACTTTCTTCTTCAGCTTTACGCTTGGCTTCCTCTTCCTGGCGACGCTTAAGTTCATCAGCTTCTTTCTTCGCTTGCGCATCAGCAGCACGAGTGGCAGCAGTATCCGCTGCGTCGTCTTCAGGCTGCTCAGATTTTGGTTGCGCTTGCGGCTTGGCTTCACGCTTAGCTTTTTCTTCAGCTTCGCGTTTGGCTTTCTCTTGTGCTTCACGCTTGGCTTTTTCTTCGGCCTCACGTTTCGCTTTCTCTTCTACTTCGCGTTTTGCTTGCTCTTCCGCTTCTAGACGCGCTTTTTCTTCGGCTTCGCGTTGGGCTTGCTCTTCCGCTTCTTGCGCTGACTTTTGGTCTTCAAGCTCGCTACGCTTCACATAAGTGCGCTTTTTACGCACTTCAACTTGGACATCTTTGTTTTTTCCGCCAGCCCCTGACACGCTCAGTGTGCTACGTTTCTTGCGCTGAAGCGTCAGACGCGTCGGAGCATTGCCGTTGTCACCATGCTCACGCTTTAAATGCGTCAACAAAGCTTGTTTTTCATCTTGGCTTACCTGATCGTCCGCCGATTTTTGCATACCAGCTTCTTTAAACTGCTTCAGCAGACGATCAACCGGCGTATCAATTTCCTTCGCCAGTGTATGTACTGTAACCTCTGACATTCTGCTCCTCCTTTGCCGTCTTTACGCTTCGTCGCTGAACCAGCAGATATTACGCGCTGCCATAATAAGCTCGCCTGCACTGGTTTCGTCCAATCCATCAATATCTAACAGATCGTCAGTGCCTTGATCAGCAAGATCTTCCAGCGTCTTCACGCCTTTCGCGGCCAGTTTAAAGGCCATCTCACGAGAAAGGCTGTCTAATGCCAGCAGATCTTCGGCAGGTTCAGCGTCTCCCAGCGATTCTTCTTGTGCGAGCGCGATGGTGGTCAACGCTTCTTTCGCACGTGCGCGCAAAATGTCGACAGTATCTTCGTCTAAGCCGTCAATTTCGAGCATTTCGCTGGTTGGCACATAGGCCACTTCTTCAAGGGTGGTGAAACCTTCTTCCACCAAGGTTTGTGCAAAGTCTTCGTCAATATCGAGATATTTAACAAACAGCTCTAACGAAGCTTGTGCTTCTTCTTGGTGTTTTTTCTGGAGGTCTTCAACCGTCATCACGTTCAGTTCCCAACCGGTCAGTTGAGAGGCCAAACGCACGTTTTGTCCGTTACGCCCAATCGCTTGCGCCAGGTTATCAGCCTCGACGGCAATATCCATGGAGTGAGTATCTTCATCGACGATGATAGAGGCGACGTCTGCAGGCGCCATGGCATTGATCACAAATTGGGCAGGATTATCGTCCCAAAGCACGATGTCAATACGCTCGCCACCCAGTTCAGTTGATACCGCTTGTACACGTGCACCACGCATCCCCACACACGCACCGACGGGATCGATACGTTTGTCGTTGGTTTTCACGGCAATTTTAGCGCGTGAAGCAGGATCGCGGGCAGCGCCCATCAGCTCAATCATCTCTTCGCCAATTTCTGGCACTTCGATGCGGAATAGCTCACTGAGCATTTCTGGCTTGGAGCGCGTCATGAACAATTGGAAGCCTCGCGCTTCAGGACGCACAGCATACAACAGACCACGTACTCGGTCGCCAGGACGGAAGTTTTCACGAGGGAGTTGATCATCACGTTGGATAACCGCTTCCGCGTTGTTTCCTAAGTCGACAATGATAACATCGCGATTGACTTTTTTGACCACACCGGTGACAAGCTCACCTTCGTTGTCCATGAACTGCTCAACCACTTGTGCACGCTCAGCTTCACGCACTTTTTGTACGATCACTTGCTTAGCGGTTTGGGTGGTAATGCGGTCGAAGACAACCGATTCAATTTGATCTTCTACAAACCCGCCTAGTTCGAGGGTTTCATCATCATATTGGGCCGCTTCCAACGTGATTTCACGCGTTGGCTGGGTGACTTCATCGACGACAAGCCAACGACGGAAGGTGTCGAATTCACCGGATTTGCGATCAATGGCGACACGCACATCGATTTCGGCCTCGTACTTCTTTTTGGTTGCCGTTGCCAGCGCGGTTTCCAGTGCTTCGAAAATACGCTCTCGTGGAACGGCTTTTTCGTTTGAGACCGCTTCGACAACAGCCAAGATTTCTTTATTCATCTACTAATGCCTCATTTACTCTTAAAATGAAGGAACCAGGTTTGCTTTGGCGATGTTACTCAAGGCAAACGCCTCATCTTGGCCGTCCACGCGAACCGTGATGGTATCGCCATCGACAGAAAGGATTTCGCCTTTCCACTTACGGCGGTTTTGCATAGCCATTTTCAGCACGATGTTCACTTCATGCCCGATGAATTGCTGATAGTGATCAGCGGTGAACAGTGGACGATCAACACCTGGAGATGACACCTCTAGGTTGTACGCCACTGTGATTGGGTCTTCCACATCCATTACCGCGCTCACTTGACGGCTCACATCGGCACAATCGTCCACCGTGATACCATTTTCATGGTCAATAAAGATACGCAGTGTTGAATGCTGGCCAGCTCGAACAAATTCAAGCCCAACCAACTCATAATCCAACGCCTCAACAGGCGCGGTTAAAAGTTCAGCCAGTTGTTTCTCTAATCCTGTCATTCCAAACCCCAGAAATAAAAAAAGGGCTTAAAAGCCCAGTTACTATCCGAATGGTCTTCTTCAGATAACAAAAAACCCCGAAAATCGGGGTTTAATGTAACTGGACCCTGATGCTATGCCATCAACATAAGTCGTTAGCATAGCCGTTATTGCTGGTGTCGGAATCATCGCAACAATAACGAGAGAGTAACTCTCTACACAAAGGCTTATTGGTCCGCTTCGTGCTGCCCCGAGGGCAAAAAGGCTAGCACGTGGCTAGCCCGGTCAGCGTGGCTTTGACAACAAACGCTGACGCGTTATTCAGTTTAGCCGTTATTTAAACAACAAACTTAAAATTGGTTGCGGGAGACGGATTTGAACCGCCGACCTTCGGGTTATGAGCCCGACGAGCTACCAAACTGCTCCATCCCGCGTCCGATTCGCGATAATTATATCGCTTTTTACAACAAAGGTGCAAGTGATTGCCCTTTGTGAACTTGGTGCCGAGAGCGGGACTTGAACCCGCACGCCTATAAAGGCACTACCCCCTCAAGATAGCGTGTCTACCAATTCCACCACCTCGGCTCAATTCTTACTGAGGAATCTCACTGTTATCAACAGGGATTTCATCCTCTTTTGGCGCAGCTTGCTGTTGTGTAGCAGGCTCGCTTAAATCTTCAAAACCGCTTTTTGCTTTAGGGTCATGCGCTGTCAAGTTACCGAGCACAAGACTCAGTGCGAAGAACGCGATTGCAAAACCGGTTGTCATTCGAGTTAGAAAGTTTCCAGAGCCGCCAGAGCCAAACACGGTGTTTGATGCCCCAGCCCCGAATGAGGCTCCCATATCTGCGCCTTTACCTTGCTGAACCAGAACCAGGCCAATTACACCGATTGCGGCCAACAGATAAATCACAAGTAGAATTTCGTACATGGTTCCACCTATGCTCCAGGTTGTTGAGCCGGCAGTGTTACTTCTCAGCCAGCGCAGCCCCCTTTGTTGGGAGCGGGTGAATACTAGCGAAAGCGCGGTGATGAAACAAGAGAAATTTACAAAAAACCTTGATTTCGACGTCGTTTGCGCAATCTATGACCACCCGCCCTTTATTATTAACAGTTCGCCTTCACCGCCTCTGCGATTTCGAGTGCGTAGGCGTTCACGTTATCGGCATCCGGTCCTTCGACCATCACCCGAATCAAAGGCTCAGTGCCTGATTTGCGCAGCAACACGCGCCCCTGCTCACCCAGTTTATTTTCCACTGCGGCTTTGGCAGCCAGTACGGGCTCACTTTGGAGTGGGTCGACACTGCCACTAAAGCGCACGTTTTCTAGTACTTGTGGCAATAACGTCATGCCATCGCTTAACGCTTTTAAATCCATTCCCGTGGCGGCAACACTGGCCAGTACCTGCAATGCCGCCACAATGCCGTCTCCGGTGGTGACTTTATCCAAGACAATCACATGGCCTGAATTTTCCGCACCAATTCGCCAGCCTTTTTCTTGGAGTAGCTCCATCACATAGCGATCACCCACTTTGGCACGTGCGAATGGGATCCCGAGCGATTGTAATGCCAACTCCATGCCCATGTTGGTCATCAAAGTGCCAACCACGCCGCCTTTCAGCTCACCACGGCGTAAACTTTCGCGCGCGATGATGTAGGCAATTTGGTCGCCATCAATTTTATTGCCAAGATGATCAACCATGATCACACGATCACCGTCACCATCAAAGGCTACCCCAAGGTCTGCTTTTTCTTCCAACACGCGTTGCTGCAGCGCGCGTACATCGGTAGCCCCCACTTCATCATTGATATTGGTCCCGTTTGGCGCACAGCCAATGGTCAGCACGTCTGCCCCTAATTCACGAAAAACAGAGGGGGCAATGTGATACGTCGCACCATGGGCGCAATCAAGGACAATTTTTAAGCCACTCAGGCTTAACGCACTGGGGAAGGTACCTTTACAGAATTCGATGTAACGTCCGGCCGCATCGTTGATGCGGCTTGCTTTGCCCAATTCGGCAGATTCGACACAAGTGAGTGTTTTTTCGAGTTCCGCTTCAATCGCAAGCTCAACATCATCGGGAAGTTTGGTGCCCTCTGAGGAGAAGAATTTAATGCCGTTGTCGTAATGCGGGTTATGTGAGGCAGAAATAACGATCCCTGCTTCAGCGCGAAACGTTTGAGTCAGATACGCAATCGCCGGCGTTGGCATAGGGCCAGTGAAGGCAGCTTCTAAGCCTGCTGCGGATAAGCCTGATTCGAGTGCAGACTCAAGCATGTAGCCCGATATTCGAGTATCTTTACCAATCAGCACTTTGCGGGTGCCTTGTTGCGACAAGACGCGCCCGGCGGCCCAACCTAGTTTGAGCATAAACTCTGGGGTGATCGGAAATTCGCCCACCTTACCGCGCACACCATCTGTGCCAAAGTATTTACGTTCTGCCATTGTTTTTATTCTCCTGGTGCTTCATTTTCTTGCATCGTCAACGCCACGACCTTGAGCGCATCGGCCGTCTCTTTAACATCGTGAACACGGATAATCTGTGCGCCTTTCACTGCCGCTAACGTGGCACAAGCGATGCTGCCACCTAGCACGTCGTGAGGTGTTTTATCTAGCGCTTTGTAAATCATAGATTTGCGCGACATCCCCGCCAAGATCGGCAAACCAAAGTGATGGAAATGATCTAATTGTGCGAGCAACTGATAGTTGTGTGCCAAGGTTTTACCAAACCCATAGCCCGGATCCAAAATGATATTTTGCCTGATAACACCAGCATCCAGGCAAGCATCTATTCGCTGGTTTAGAAATTGTATTACGTCTTGGATAACATCCGTGTAGTCGGGTGCCGCTTGCATGGTTCTAGGCTGGCCCTGCATGTGCATGATGCACACAGGTACCTGGAGATCGGCAGCGGCAGTCAATGCGCCAGGCTCTCTGAGCGCGCGAACATCATTGATCAGGTTCGCGCCAGCTTCGACAGCGGCGCGCATGACCGCAGCTTTGCTGGTATCAATCGAGATCCAACAATCCGATCGCTCGCGGATAGCTTTTATCACTGGCACAACACGATTAATTTCGTCTTGCTCTGCCACATCAGCGGCACCAGGACGGGTCGACTCGCCCCCAATATCGATAATCGTCGCGCCATCAGCCAGCATCTGTCGTGCCCGCTCAACGGCTTTGCTTTGTTGTTGAAACAATCCGCCATCAGAGAAAGAGTCCGGCGTGACATTGAGGATCCCCATAACGACGGGGCTATCAAGAGACAGGGTTTTATTCTGGTGTGTTATTTCCATGCGTTTACTTCCAAGCACGATCAAAAAAACCCCGACGTATCGGGGTTTGTACTACTGTTGGTTTACGCTTCAGATTGGTTTTCTGAATCTAACGGCTTCTGTTTTTTATCATCTGATTGTTCATCAGATGCTTTCGTCGCTGATTCATCCGGTTTTTTGGGCGTGTCATCCGATGAAGACCCCCCGTCACCGCCTTCCCAACCTGCAGGCTCGCGAACATCACGACGGGCCATCAAGTCATCGATTTGTGCCGCATCGATGGTCTCGTATTTCATCAACGCATCTTTCATCGAATGCATGATATCGAGATTGTCTGCCAAGATTTGTTTTGCACGGTCGTAGTTACTGTCAATGATTTGACGGATTTCTCCATCAATCAAGCGCGCCGTTTCGTCCGAAATATGCTTGGTCTGTGCCATTGAACGGCCAAGGAAAACTTCGCCTTCCTCTTCCGCATAGAGCAATGGACCTAGTTTCTCTGAAAAGCCCCATTGCGTGACCATTTTGCGAGCAATTTCTGTTGCACGTTCAATGTCATTGGATGCCCCGGTCGAGACTTTGTCTTTTCCGTAAATCAGCTCTTCGGCTAAACGACCGCCATAAAGGCTTGAGATCATCGAGTTCAGGTGCTGACGCGACATGCTGATGCGGTCCTGCTCAGGCAGGTACATGGTCACACCCAATGCGCGTCCACGTGGGATGATCGAGACTTTGTAGACAGGATCATGTTCCGGCACTAAACGTCCAACAATGGCATGGCCTGCTTCGTGATAGGCAGTCGACTCTTTGATTTCTTCTGACATCACCATCGAACGGCGCTCTGCACCCATCATGATTTTGTCTTTAGCCAGTTCAAACTCGACCATGGAGACCACACGCTTGTTACCGCGAGCCGAGAACAATGCTGCCTCGTTGACCAAGTTAGCTAAATCGGCCCCTGAGAACCCTGGGGTACCACGTGCAATAAGCGATGCATCGACATCATTGCCGAGGGGGACTTTGCGCATGTGCACTTTTAGAATATGCTCACGGCCGCGGACATCAGGCAAGCTCACCACGACTTGGCGGTCAAAACGCCCCGGACGTAATAACGCAGGATCCAAGACATCAGGACGGTTCGTCGCGGCGATAACAATCACCCCTTCGTTCCCTTCAAAGCCGTCCATTTCGACCAGCATTTGGTTAAGGGTTTGTTCACGCTCATCGTGACCGCCGCCTAAGCCAGCGCCACGTTGACGACCCACTGCATCGATCTCATCGATAAAGATAATACACGGTGCCGCTTTCTTGGCTTGCTCAAACATATCACGGACACGTGATGCACCCACACCCACGAACATTTCGACGAAATCAGAGCCGGAAATGGTGAAGAAAGGCACTTTCGCTTCACCTGCAATGGCTTTCGCCAGCAAGGTTTTACCCGTACCCGGAGGCCCCACCATCAATACACCGGTTGGAATTTTACCGCCCAGTTTTTGGAATCGGCTTGGATCACGCAGGTAATCCACCAGCTCTTTGACGTCTTCCTTTGCTTCGTCACAACCAGCGACATCGGTGAACGATGTTTTGACCTGCTCTTCGCTCATCATTTTGGCTTTTGATTTACCAAATGACATAGCGCCTTTGCCGCCCCCGCCTTGCATCTGACGCATGAAGAATATCCATACCCCGATAAGCAACAGCATAGGGAACCACGAGATGAAGATAGACGCCAACATGCTTGGCTCTTCTGGTGGTGTCCCTTTGACACTGACATTTTTGTTAAGCAAGTCATCTAACAACTTTGGATCGTTCATAACAGGCATGTAGGTGACATAAWTCGAGCCGTCACGTCGGGTGACACTCAGCTCGCGATCGTCAAATTTTACTTCCTGTATTTGATCGTTGCCGATTTCGCGTACGAAAGAGGTATAGTCGACTTGACGACCGGCGTTGTCACCTGGTCCAAAACTTTGGAACACAGACATTAAGACAACGGCGATAACCAGCCACAGAATCAAGTTTTTTGCCATGTCACTCAAGGTGTTAGCCTCGCATAACTGAGATAGATAAATGTAAGGGTACTACAGTTTATAACCTGTAGCCACAATGTAGACCTCTCGCGACCGTGCGCGGGATGAGTCGGGTTTACGAATTTTGACCGCTGTAAACATTTTACGGACTTCGGCCAGATAATGATCAAAGCCTTCTCCTTGAAATACTTTTACCACGAAGCAGCCTTTGGGGCCTAACACTTCCCGGCACATATCCAACGCCAGCTCCACCAAATACATCGCACGCGGTTGGTCTGCCGCCTGGTTGCCACTCATGTTCGGCGCCATGTCAGACATCACCACGTCAACCATGTCAGGTTGTATACGATCAAGCAGGGCATCAAGAACGGTTTGTTCACGAAAATCGCCTTGGAGAAAGCTGACGCCTGGCATCGAATCCATCGGTAAGATGTCGCACGCGATAACTTGGCCTTCATCGCCCACTTGCGTCGCGGCATACTGCGACCATCCGCCAGGCGCGGCCCCTAAATCGACCACTGTCATACCGGGCTTTAAGATGCGATCTTTTTGCTGGATTTCTTCCAGTTTAAAGATAGCGCGTGAGCGATAACCTTTTTTTTGCGCTTCGTGCACATACTTATCGTCAAAGTGTTCTTTCAACCAACGTCCTGAGCTAGCTGAATGCTTTTTGTTCGCCATGTTGTTCCTAACCAAACCCTATTGTTGGCAACGCATTGTCATAAAATTCAATCTATTGCGCACTGAATGTTATTATTAAAGGTAGCTCAAAAGCGGCTATCTAGATAATTCGGTTGCCATGGAGCGTCTTTATACTGTTTCAGTTTGTGATGAGATGGCGTTAGAATGGCATGTTTTCAACCCCTAGCAAATAGAAATCGAGCCAACATGAAACTCAGCACCAAACAAAAACAGTATCTCAAAGGACTGGCTCACCAGCTTAAGCCTGTAGTCTTAATGGGCGCCAATGGCTTAACCGAAGCCGTGGTCGCTGAAATTGAGCTTGCGCTTGACCACCATGAATTGATCAAAGTGAAAGTCGCATCAGAAGACCGCGAGACCAAAAACCTGATTGTCGACGCTATCATTCGTGAAACTGGCGCCGAAAAAGTGCAGGTTATCGGCAAAACACTGGTGATTTACCGTCAAAGCGAAGAGCGTAAAATCACATTACCACGCAAATAGTTTGGGTGGCCTTAGTGGTTTGCCGCATTTGCGCTGAAGCATAACAAAAAAGGCCGCGTCGCGGCCTTTTTACTGTTGAAAACTCAGCGAAAAGTTACATCTCGTAACACTTTACTTAGACGTAATCGACGCTGCCAATCTCAAATTCTTTCACACCACCCGGTGTGGTGATACTCACTTCTTCGCCTTCTTCTTTACCAATTAAGCCTCGGGCAATCGGTGAGTTCACTGAAATAAGGTTGGCTTTAATGTCCGCCTCATCATCACCCACGATACGATAGGTCAGTTCTTCGTCGGTATTGATGTCAATCACAGTCACGGTAGCACCAAAAATCACTTTGCCATTATTCGGCATTTTGGTGACATCAATCACTTGAGCGACCGATAGTTTGTATTCAATATCGCGGATTTGCGCTTCACAAATCCCCTGCTCTTCTCGCGCAGCATGATATTCCGCGTTTTCTTTTAAATCACCCAGCTCACGCGCCTCTGCAATGGCGTTAGAGATCTCTGGGCGACGTTTGGTCAACTTGTCCAGCTCTTCTCGTAGCAGCTGCTCGCCGCGTACGGTCATTGGCACTTTATCCATAAATGACATTACCTCTTTCAATCCACAGCAAAGGGATTTTGGCAAAACAAAGCCACGCCCAAACAAAAATTTGGGCGCGGCGGAATTCAACGCTTTTTTTCGATTGTAAACAAGAATTGGCGCAAAATCATCTCTGATCCGGCAATAGCGTGACCGACCAACCGGTGATTGTCCAGCAGATGAGGTGTATCAGGCCATGCGGGCGGCTTGTCTTCAAGGCTGGACAGGGTAGGATAAACACGATGCAATAACACAAAGGCTATCACTCATGATTCGCGCTCTTTTTCGCTGGCTAGCACCGATACATTGCCTAGCGGTTATTTTCTGCCTCGCACTTAGCGTATTGTTCACAACATCACTAGCTTATGCATCGAATCAGCTGACGATTGAACAGCTGACCCCTTTATTGCCCAAAGGCAGTCAGGCCGCCTTGTGGGTCAGCGATCCCCAACACACACAACCGCAGCTTAGTCAGCAAGTGGATGCATTGCTTCCCCCTGCGAGTACACAAAAGCTACTCACCGGGCTCGCTGCACGCCTTTATTTACCCAGTACCTTCCGTTTTTCGACACGGCTGGTACAAGCTGGCGATGACATCGCGCTTATTTTTAATGGCGATCCCTTATTAACTCGCAAAGATATTCGTCAGCTACTTAGCCAACTGCCTCGTCGAGGGCTGGATAATATCAATCATCTTTACCTGGACGGCCAAGCCTTCGCCGGTCGCTCTCGTGCCCCCGGATGGCCTTGGGATATTCTCGCCGTCTGTTACAGCGCTCCCTCAACCGCAATAACACTGGATCATAATTGTGTGCAGGGGGCAATATACAGCCAGTCCGATCAAGTACAAACACGCGTTCATGTTCCTCGTCATCAGCCAATTTCAGTGACTAGCGACGCCCTTACGGTGACAGAAGAACAGCAAACAGCGCGTCACTGCGGGCTTGATTTAACCGCCACCGCGGATAATCAGTATCACTTTTCTGGCTGTCTTGCCCACCGGGACAGGCCGCTGCCATTAAATTTTGCGGTTCAAACCCCTTCCGCCTATGTGAAAGCCATTGTTGCCGATGAGCTCGCACGATTGAATGTGCACCTCAATGGTCAAATTCTGGTCGCACCGGCTCCTAGCCAACATCGTGAACTTGCCCGCCATCACTCTGTCCCGTTACCGTCACTGCTGACCACCATGCTGCGAGACTCAGACAACTTGATTGCGGATAACCTTTTGAAAGCGCTCGGGCGGCGCTATTTTCAGCAGCCGGGATCTTACCGCAATGGCGTCGCGGCAGTTAAAGCCATCTTGCAAAAGGCAGGGATCGACCTATCCCGCGCGATCTTAGTGGATGGATCCGGTTTATCCCGAAACAACCGTTTAAGCGCGCGCCAGTTGGCCAGTGTTCTTCACTATATCTCGACGCATCCTAAGCTGGGACTGATTGATATGCTCCCCACGGCAGGCATGGATGGCACACTTAAGTATCGGCAAAGTGTCCGACACGCACCGATTAAAGGGCGATTAAAAGCCAAGAGCGGCTCGCTTTATGGCAGTTATAACTTGGCCGGTTTACTAGAGGATGACACCGGGCAGGCGCATATTGTGGTGCAGTTAGTCAGTCATTATCACCCGGATGAAGACGCGTTACCTGACAATGTACCCGCACCGATCACCCAATTTGAACGTGAGTTTTATCACGCATTGATCCGTGGCCAGCTCGTACCTGCTTTCGCTCGCGCTCAGCCATGAACGCGCGATAAGAAAGACCCGCCAAAAAGGCGGGCCTGGTCTCTATGGCTATCCCAGTGTTATCAGCGTTAAGACTTGGTCAGTACCCGTGCATGCAGCGATTGCACCGGATTCACTTTGGTCGTATCGGCCGCCGTTAACGCCATGCACGTGGCGAAGGCCGCATTCAGTGTGGTGGTATAATTGACCTTGGCGGCCAGCGCACCACGACGTAAGACTTTTGAATCTTCAATCGCTTGGCGCCCCTCGGTGGTATTGACAATATAGCTATACTCACCGTTTTTGATGCGGTCAAGAATGTGCGGACGTCCTTCGTGCACTTTGTTGACAAGGCGCGGATTGATCCCCGCTTCTCCCAGAATAACGGCAGTGCCGTGGGTGGCATCAAGCTCAAAGCCAAGTTTCAGCAACTTCGCGGCCAGGTCGACCACGCGCTGCTTATCATTATTGCGAACCGACAACAAAGCTCGCCCGCTTTCGCTATAGGCTTTGCCACAGGCTAAATCCGCTTTAGCAAACGCTTCAGCAAAGGTATCGCCCACACCCATCACTTCACCGGTTGAGCGCATTTCTGGCCCAAGCAAAGGATCCACGCCTGGGAACTTATTAAACGGGAGTACCACCTCTTTCACGGAATAGTAAGGTGGAATCACTTCGTTCACGAACCCTTGCTCGGCAAGTGATTGTCCTGCCATGACGCGAGCAGCAATTTTCGCCAGCGGCACTCCTGTCGCTTTAGACACAAATGGAACCGTTCGTGCAGCCCGCGGGTTTACTTCAATCAGATAAATTTCATCATCTTTCACCGCAAACTGGGTATTCACCAAGCCGCGTACACCAAGCTCTAAGGCTAATTTACGTACTTGTTCACGCATCCGATCTTGAACGTCATCGCTCAACGTATACGCTGGTAGTGAACACGCCGAATCGCCCGAGTGCACTCCCGCTTGCTCAATGTGCTCCATAATGCCACCAATGACAACGATGTCACCGTCACACACGGCATCAATATCTACTTCGGTCGCGTCATCAAGGAAGTGATCGAGCAAGACGGGAGATTCATGCGACACACTCACGGCCTCATTAAAGTAGCGACGCAAATCCGTTTCGTCATACACGATTTCCATCGCCCGCCCCCCAAGCACATAAGACGGACGCACCACTAGCGGGTAGCCAATCTCTTTCGCTTTTTCCACCGCCTGCTCTAATGCCGTCACGGTGGCGTTGGCAGGTTGTTTCAGCCCTAGGCGCTCTACCGCATCTTGGAAACGTTCACGGTCTTCCGCGCGGTCAATTGCATCAGGACTGGTACCAATGATCGGCACCCCAGCCGCTTCTAGCGCTCGAGCCAGTTTAAGTGGGGTTTGTCCACCATACTGAACAATCACCCCTTCAGGGTTTTCGACCCGAACAATCGCCAACACATCTTCCAAGGTCACTGGCTCAAAGTAGAGGCGATCGGAAGTATCATAGTCGGTAGAGACGGTTTCAGGGTTACAGTTCACCATGATGGTCTCATAGCCGTCTTCGCGCAGCGCTAACGAAGCATGGACGCAGCAATAATCAAACTCGATGCCCTGTCCGATACGGTTCGGCCCACCACCGATAACCATGATTTTCTTTTTATCGGTTGGTTGCGATTCACATTCATCATCATAGCTTGAGTACATGTACGCGGTATCAGAGGAAAACTCAGCTGCGCACGTATCAACGCGTTTGTAGACCGGATGGATGTTGAATTTATCCCGTAGTTTGCGCACTTCAATTTCAGACACCCCGAGAAGATTCGCCAAGCGCACATCGGAAAAACCTTTACGTTTTAATTGGCGCAGCGCGACCGCATTAAGACCAGCAAACCCATTATCTCGGACTTGTTGTTCATGTTTGACGATGTCTTCGATTTGCACCAAGAACCAGCGATCAATATTGGTGAGGTTGAAAACCCCATCGACCGACATGCCTGCACGGAAGGCATCCGCGACATACCAAATCCGCTCGGCGCCCGGCTCTTTCAGCTCATGGCGAATACGCGTCAATGCGGTATCGTCATCCAGGTTGACCATCTCATCAAAACCAGACGCGCCGGTTTCTAGACCGCGTAATGCTTTCTGTAACGATTCTTGTTGGTTACGGCCAATGGCCATCACCTCGCCCACGGATTTCATCTGGGTCGTCAGTCTATCATTGGCGCCAGCAAATTTTTCAAAATTAAAGCGTGGGATTTTCGTGACCACGTAATCAATGGTCGGCTCAAATGAAGCCGGTGTGGCGCCGCCGGTAATATCATTCATCAGCTCATCAAGGGTAAAGCCAACCGCTAATTTGGCCGCTACTTTGGCAATCGGGAAACCGGTTGCTTTTGATGCTAAGGCTGATGAACGCGAGACGCGCGGGTTCATTTCAATGATCACCATGCGCCCATTATTAGGGTTGATCCCAAACTGAACGTTCGACCCACCGGTTTCGACACCGATTTCACGCAGCACAGCCACGGAGGCATTGCGCATCAGTTGGTATTCTTTATCGGTCAATGTTTGGGCGGGCGCGACGGTGATCGAATCGCCAGTATGGACACCCATCGCATCGACGTTTTCAATCGAGCAGACAATGATGCAGTTATCGTTTTTATCCCGCACCACTTCCATTTCGTACTCTTTCCAACCAATCAAGGATTCATCAATCAACAGCTCGTTGGTTGGCGACAAATCCAAGCCTCGCTCGCAAATGTCTTTAAATTCTTCTTGGTTGTAGGCAATACCGCCACCGGTGCCGCCCATGGTAAATGAAGGACGGATAATACAAGGGAAACCCACTTCGTCGAGTACCTTGTGAGCCTCATCCATACTGTGGGCAATGCCCGCACGCGGACACTCAAGGTTAATGCTGCGCATCGCTTCATCAAAACGGTGTCGGTCTTCCGCTTTATCAATGGCGTCGGCTGTTGCACCAATCATCTCTACGCCAAATTCCTCCAGTACGCCGTGACGCTCGAGATCAAGTGCACAGTTTAATCCCGTTTGACCGCCCATGGTCGGTAACACCGCATCGGGGCGCTCTTTCTCAATAATATGTTTCACTACCTGCCACTGAATCGGCTCGATATAGGTCGCATCGGCCATTTCGGGATCAGTCATGATGGTCGCTGGGTTCGAGTTCACGAGAATAACCCGGTACCCCTCTTCGCGTAGCGCTTTACACGCTTGTGCCCCTGAGTAGTCAAATTCACAGGCTTGGCCGATGACAATCGGGCCTGCGCCCAGGATTAGAATGCTTTTTATGTCTGTGCGTTTTGGCATGCTCAACGACTCCGATTAGGCGCGATGTTGTTTGATAAGGTCGATAAAATGGTCAAAAAGAGGCGCCGCATCATGCGGTCCTGGACTTGCCTCTGGGTGGCCTTGGAAGCTAAAGGCGGGTTTTTCAATATGATGAATGCCTTGTAAGCTGCCATCGAACAAAGACACATGGGTCGCCCGCAATGTGTCTGGCAAGCTATCTTTATCGGCCGCAAAGCCATGGTTTTGGCTGGTGATCATCACCACGTCTCGGTCTAAATCTTTCACCGGGTGATTGGCACCATGATGGCCGAATTTCATTTTCACCGTCTTAGCACCGCTCGCCAGTGCTAAAATTTGGTGGCCCAAGCAAATACCAAATAAAGGCATGCCTTTCGCTAAGAAGGTTTGCGTCGCCGCTATCGCGTAGTCACACGGGGCTGGGTCGCCAGGACCGTTGGATAGGAAAACTCCATCCGGATTCATCGCCAGCACCTCGTCTGCGGGTGTGGTGGCAGGCACCACCGTCAAACGACAGCCACGGTCAACCAGCATACGTAAAATGTTACGTTTGGCACCAAAGTCATACGCCACTACGTGATAAGGCAATTCACTATCAGGTAAAGCATCGGGTAAGCCTTGATGAAGTTGCCAAGAGCCTTGTGTCCAGCTATAGCTTTCCTGAGTGGTCACTTCTTTGGCGAGATCCATGCCCTTGAGGCCAGGAAAATCTTGCGCGTTAGCCAAAGCCAATGCTTCATCCACGCTGTCGCCAGCGACAATGCAACCATTTTGCGCCCCTTTTTCACGCAACAAACGGGTGAGCTTGCGCGTATCAATGTCGGCAATGCCAACAATGTTGTGTTGCTTGAGGTAATCAGAAAGGGATTGTTGATTGCGGAAGTTGCTAGCTAAGAGAGGGAGATCACGAATCACGAGGCCTTGAGCGTGAACTTGGGAGGATTCTTCGTCTTCGGTATTGGTGCCGGTGTTGCCAATGTGGGGATAAGTAAGAGTGACTATTTGACGGGAATAAGAGGGGTCGGTGACAATTTCTTGATACCCCGTCATCGAGGTATTGAAAACCACTTCTCCCACCGCGGAGCCATCCGCGCCGATCGGGGTACCGTGGAACACTGTCCCATCTTCTAGGACTAAGAGCGCAAACTTGCTCAAGACAACCTCCAGTTTATATAAAAATGCACTTTTAACGACTAACGTTGCATTTACGTATTCCATCTAAGATCAAAACCCGCGTCAAGCTGAATTTTGACAAATTGCGCGCATTCTAGGGATGCATGGAGAAGCTGTCAATCAAACCCGCGTTTTTTTGTTTTCTTTATTCACCACTCAATAGATTTCCTTATCTAAGCCGCCATAAAACACAGCTTAAATCGACTTTACGGTACAAAAAACACCCAAATCACTGCCAGCATCATTACGTAAGACACAATATCTGTCTAAAAAAATAAAAGCTCATTAGCAAACGTTTACCTTTACTTTTAACACCTGAGAAATACAGTCTCGTGCAAAAATAGCGATATGAGCCCAGTAAAAAATAGATAAAGCTGGAGGAGTAACACAAACAGAGAGGGCGTTTTACGTATAAGCAAAAAACATCGCGCCGAAGCGCGATGAATAGTTATTTTAAATCGAGGACATCTTGCATGGTATAAAAACCCGACGGGTGCTGATTGAGCCAAACCGCTGCACGGACCGCGCCTTTGGCAAAGGTATTACGGTTTGAGGCCTTGTGCGTGATCTCAACACGCTCACCGATATCGGCAAACATCGCAGTATGTTCGCCAACAATGTCACCGGCACGAAGGGTGGCAAAACCAATCTCGTCTTTGCTGCGCTCGCCCGTATTCCCTTCTCGCGCATAGACAGCCACATCGCTGAGGTTGTTACCCATTGCCCCCGCAATCGCTTCGCCCATACCTAGCGCTGTGCCTGAAGGGGCATCCACTTTATGGCGGTGGTGGGCTTCAACAATTTCAATATCGCATTCCTCCCCCATCACTTTGGCGGCTTGCTCGAGCAACTTAAACACTAGGTTCACCCCCACACTGTAGTTGGGCGCCATGACTAAGGCAGTTGACTCAGCGGCCTCATGAATGACTTGTTTTTGCGCCTCGTCAAACCCGGTGGTGCCAATGACTAATTGTTTACCTTGTTGTTGGCATAACGCCAAATGCGCCATCGTGGCCGATGGTGCGGTAAAGTCGATAATCACGTCGAAGTCATCACTGACATTAGCAAGGTCGTCCACCACGTTAACCCCTAAACGGCCAATTCCTGCCAACTCACCCGCATCTGTGCCTACTAGGCTAGATTCAGGGCGCTCACTCGCCGCGCCCAATGTTGCGCCCGAGTATTGTGCAACCGCTTGAATAAGGTTGCGGCCCATTCGTCCAGCCGCGCCTGCAATGGCAATACGTACCATGATTTTCCCCTTTGTCACTTTGCCAGCAAATTGGCTCCTTGATCGTAACTGACCACTCTAGCGCGTTCCCTGGCACTTGTATATTGGCGAAAAAAAGGGAAGCTTTCGCTTCCCTTTTTGGTCTGGATCATCACGGTTAAGTGACTTCACGAATTTGTAATTCCTTCGGCACTTCAAAGAACATGTTTTCTTCTCGTCCAGAGAGATTTTCAACCTCTGTGGCACCAAGCTGCTTGATGCGCTCGATAATATGATTCACCAGCTCTTCAGGCGCCGATGCCCCTGCCGTGATCCCAACGGTATGCTTGCCGTCTAACCAAGCGGGGGCAATGTCTTGTGCTGTATCAACCAAATACCCAGGCGTACCTAGCTTTTCAGAAAGCTCACGGAGGCGATTTGAATTTGAGCTATTTTTCGACCCAACGACAATCATCACATCACAGCTTTGCGCAAGATCGCGTACTGCATCTTGGCGGTTCTGTGTGGCATAACAAATATCATCTTTGCGCGGGCCTTGGATATTGGGAAATACCTGCCGCAAGGTATCAATCACATCTGCCGTTTCATCCACAGACAGTGTGGTTTGACTGACATAGTGTAGGTTATCTGGATCGTTGACCTTGAGGGTATAGACATCGTCTGGGGTTTCGACCAAATACATGCCACCCGTTTCGCTGGCGTATTGACCCATGGTGCCTTCCACTTCTGGGTGGCCCGCATGGCCTATCAGCACCACTTCCATGTTTTTGCGGCTTGCGCGCGCCACTTCCATATGGACCTTGGTCACCAATGGACAGGTGGCATCAAACACGGTCAATTGACGCGATTTCGCCTCGTTCCGCACCGCTTGTGATACACCGTGTGCAGAGAAGATCACAATACTGTCGTCAGGCACTTCGCTGATCTGCTCAACAAAAATCGCCCCACGCTGCTTTAACCCTTCCACGACGAAACGGTTGTGCACCACTTCATGACGCACATAAATCGGCGGTTGATAGATTTCTAACGCTCGTTCAACAATACTGATTGCACGATCGACGCCCGCACAAAAGCCACGGGGATTGGCAAGTAGGATCTTCATGACTACGCCTTATTGCACACTTATAATTTCAACGTCAAAAATGACGGTTTTACCCGCCAAAGGATGATTAAAGTCAACGGTGACTGAGTCGCCAGAGACCGCGGTAATAATCCCCGGAATTTCTTGCCCTTGAGGACCACTAAACGCAATGATCGCACCTTCTTCGGCGGGTGTTTCTCCTCCGAAATGGCGGCGATCCATATAATGAATATTATCAGGGTTTGGCTGCCCAAAGGCATCTTCAGGCGCTAAGGTAAAGCTACTCGAGGCGCCTTCTTTTAAGCCCAGTAAGCAGTTTTCAAAGTTTTCGGTCAGACTGGCGTCTCCCATCACCAATTTCGCAGGCTTCCCCGCATTATGGGTGGTATCGGCCACCGAGCCATCTTCAAGCTTGATGGTAAAATGCATAATCACTTCGCTAGCGGCGCTGATCGCTTTCATGATTCATCCTTTTTGAAAGTCGGAGTGTGCAGATAGATACGCATTATCCCTGCTTGGTCGATGACGCGTCCTGACGAAAACTTTCCAGAATCACCAACGCCGCCCCCAAACAAATCGCGGAATCCGCCAAGTTAAACGCCGGCCAATGCGACGTGCCAATGTAAAAATCTAAAAAGTCGAT
Organism: Salinivibrio sp. AR647; assembly: GCF_001995415.1. Lineage (NCBI taxonomy): Bacteria > Pseudomonadati > Pseudomonadota > Gammaproteobacteria > Vibrionales > Vibrionaceae > Salinivibrio > Salinivibrio sp. AR647. The sequence goes on from NZ_MUFE01000012.1 coordinate 23,095, forward strand.
GACATAACCATGAACAAGCCGATCAAATAAATTACCCAATGCGCCGCCGATGATCATCGCATAGGCAATATTGATCAGCCGTTGGCTTGCTGGGGTGGTCCGCATCCAATAAGCCAGTAATCCACTGACTCCTAGTGCAATCACGCTAAACAGCCAACGCTGCCAGCCTCCAGCATCACTCAAAAAACTAAAGGCTGCGCCATGGTTGTGCACGTAGGTAAGATTAAAAAAAGGCAACAGTTCAATGCGGTTAGCAAACCCGTATTCCATGGTTTGCATCACCAGCCACTTACTACTAATATCGAGCGCAAACACCAGAGGCGCCAGCCAAAGCCAGCGCCATCCTGATTGCGAGAGGGAAAGAGTCTGCATCACGCAAATTGGCGAGTTTCGCCTTCTCCTGCAATGTTGGTCACACAACGGCCACAGATCTCTTCATGGYCAGCAATGGTGCCCACGTCGGCGACGTGATGCCAGCAGCGTTCGCACTTCGCCGCACTTGAAGCCGTCACCTCAACAGCAAGGCCTTCAACATCCGTTTTCGTCGCAGATATTGGGGCTTCACCGGCGACCACAGTTGCTTTTGACGTTAACAGCACAAAGCGAAGTTCATCGCCCATTAAGCGCAGTTTTTCGGCAAAATCGGCGGGCGCATACAGGGTCACTTCGGCTTCTAGTGAGCCACCAATGACTTTTTCGTTACGGGCCTGTTCAAGCGTTTTATTGACCGCATCGCGCACGTTTAACAATTTCGCCCAGAACGCCTGATTAAGGGCAGCACTGTCTTCAAGATCAAACAGGCCGTCATACCAGACATCGGTAAAGACAAACTTGCTACGCTCACCCGGCATTTCATTCCAAATTTCATCCGCCGTGAACGACATAATAGGAGCCATCCAACGGACCAAGGCTTCGACAATGTGGAACAGTGCCGTTTGGCAGCTTCGGTGCGCATGGCTGCCGGCTTTCGCGGTGTATTGGCGATCCTTAATAATATCGAGATAAAAAGAGCCCATCTCAATCGAGCAGAACTGCATCAAGCGTTGCGTGACTTGGTGGAAATTACAGGCTTCAAATGCTTCTGTAATTTCTTGCTGTGCCGCCAACGCACGTCCCACCGCCCAACGATCGACCGCGACCAAATCGTCTGGGGCAACCAAGTCGGTTTTAGGATCAAAGCCATGTAGATTAGCCAGCAAGAAACGCGAGGTGTTGCGGATACGACGATACGCATCGGCGCTGCGTTTTAGGATCTCATCCGAAACGGTGATCTCACCGGTGTAATCGGTTGATGCCACCCATAAACGCAAAATATCGGCACCCAGCTTGTTCATCACGTCTTGCGGCGCGATGGTGTTCCCCAAAGATTTCGACATCTTGCGGCCTTTGCCGTCAACGGTGAAACCATGAGTCAGCACTTTTCGATACGGGGCCTTTTCTTTGATGGCGACCGAGGTCATTAACGATGATTGGAACCAACCACGGTGCTGATCCGACCCTTCGAGGTACATGTCAGCTTCTTGGCCGTTGAACTCGTCACGCTGGTTAACCACCGCATAGTGCGTCGCGCCTGAATCAAACCATACATCGAGCGTATCCAGCACTTTCTCGTACTGGTCTGCTTCATCGCCAAGCAGCTCGTTAAGATCCAAATCCCACCACGCTTGAATGCCCGATTGCTCTACCCGCTGTGCAACCTGCTCAATCAGGTTAATCGTATCGGGGTGAAGCTCTGACGTTTCTTTGTGAACGAACAAAGCAATGGGTACGCCCCAGGTACGCTGACGAGAAATACACCAGTCTGGACGGCCTTCAACCATGGATTCAATGCGGCTTTGCCCCCAGTCAGGGATCCATTCAACGTTTTTGATCTCTTGTAAGGCTTTATCTCGCAGACCGGCTTTATCCATGCCGATAAACCACTGTGGCGTCGCTCGGAAAATAATCGGCGTTTTGTGGCGCCAGCAGTGCGGATAGCTGTGTTCATAGGCATGATGATGCAGCAGCGCGCCATGCGTTTTAAGCGTCTCAATGACATTATCATTGGCTTTAAACACGTGCTGACCGGCAAACAGTGGTGTATCAGGTAAATACACACCATTGCTCCCCACAGGATTGGCCACTTCTAGGTCGTATTTTTTCCCCACCACGAAGTCTTCTTGGCCGTGTCCAGGCGCAGTGTGGACAACCCCCGTACCCGACTCAGTTGTCACGTGATCGCCAAGGATCACCGGCACGTCAAAATCATAAAATGGGTGTTGAACACGTTGCAGCTCTAACGCTTCACCTTTACAAAAACCAAGGTTGTGATAGTGCTCGATACCAGCACGATCCATGACGTCTTTGGCCAACTCTGCCGCCAGAATTAAGCGCTGTGGCTGCTCGCCTTCGACTTGCACCAGCACATATTCCAGATCCGCGGACACAGCAACGGCGCGGTTAGCCGGCAGAGTCCAAGGCGTCGTCGTCCAGATCACCGCCGAAACAGGCCCTTCGCCTTGATGCTCACCAGCAAGGGTAAAGGTGTTCACGAGCGCCTGTTCATCGACCGCACGGAACATAACGTCAATCGATGGGGACGTCTTGTCTTGATACTCGACTTCGGCTTCGGCAAGGGCTGAACCACAATCCGTACACCAGTGAACCGGTTTAAACCCTTTGTGCAAGTGGCCATTATCCGCAATCTTACCCAAGGCACGGATGATGCTGGCCTCAGTTTTAAAATCCATGGTGAGATAGGGTTTATCCCACTCACCTAACACGCCAAGACGTTTGAAGTCGGCTTTTTGACCTTCCACTTGCTTGGCCGCGTATTCACGACATTTTTCACGGAACTCGGCGGTGGAGATTTTCTGACCCGGCTTGCCCACTTTTTTTTCTACCATCAATTCGATAGGTAGACCGTGGCAGTCCCAGCCAGGGACATACGGTGCGTCATAGTCCGCCAGCGTTTTCGATTTAATAATAATGTCTTTGAGAATTTTATTAACAGAGTGACCAATATGAATATTGCCGTTCGCGTACGGAGGGCCGTCGTGCAAAATAAATGTTTTTTTGCCGTGCTTCGCTTGACGGATTGCACCGTAAAGATCTTCATCATACCAACGCTTGAGCATATCAGGCTCGCGCTTAGCAAGATTACCTCGCATCGGAAACGCAGTTTCCGGCAGGTTTAAGGTATCTTTGTAGTCACTCATTGATTATTGATTCCGTATGGAGGTTACTCTAGACATTATTGCCATCAGCCAGCCACGCACGCGCTGCCGATGCATCTCGTTGAATTTGCATTTTTAATGCGTCTACTGACGCGAATTTGGTTTCATCACGCAATTTGTGCAGTAGGCTAACTTCTAATTGTTTGCCGTATAAATCGAGCGTTTGATCGAATAGATGCACTTCTAACTGCTGATGGGTGCCATTGACCGTCGGTCGATTACCCACGTTGGCAACGCCCGGCAAAGATTGCCCTGCACGCGCACCGGACACGGTTACCGCGTACACACCCGATACAGGAGAGACTCGCCGCTTAAGCAGCACATTCGCGGTAGGAAAGCCGATCGTACGTCCAAGCTTTCGCCCATGCGCGACCCGCCCGCAAATACTGTAGGGTCGCCCCAACATATCGGCTGCCGCCTCTAACTGGCCCGCGAGAAGCGCATCTCGGATAGCGGTGCTACTCACCCGTCGGTCGCTGACACAAAAGCTTTCGGTACTCACCACCGCAAAGTGATGCTCTTTCCCGGCTTGCTCTAATCGAGAGAAGTCACCGGCACGCTTGAGGCCAAAGCGAAAGTCGTCACCCACTACCAGAAACTTAACACCCAATTGATTGACCAACAAGCGATCAACAAAGGCATCCGGGCTCATGGCGGCAAATGCTGGTGTAAAGCTGACACACAACAGCCTATCCACGCCTAACTTAGCCAGTTGACTATATTTGTCACGCAGCCGGGATAAACGTGCAGGAGCCTGATCGCCTTGAAACAATTCGAGCGGTTGAGGCTCAAACAGCATGACAGTCGCAGGCAAATCGAGGGCCCTGGCCTTCTCGACCACTTGGCGCAAGACCGCTTGGTGCCCAAGGTGGACACCATCAAAGTTACCGATGGTGAGTACACAGCCTCGGTGTTTGGCCCGGATATTGTGAATGCCTCGAATTAATTCCATCGCCTGCTGACTATTTGAACTATAAAAACTGGCGGATTATATACTAGTCAGCGCTGGCAATCAGCCCTGGATTGATATTCCGCGCTTACCATCATCCTCGGTGGCGGATATCGCCTAATCTCACACCAAACATCACTGCCGTGATCAGATAGAGGCTCCCCCCGCCAAGAATACAGCCAGCCAAGCTAATGCTGCGAGAGAATAATGGCATAGCCACCCATTGTGACAAACTCGGCATCAAAACATAAAGCCCAATGACCATGGCACAAACAGCCACCAGTAACTTAACAATAAACGTCACTGTGTCTCGAGAAAGGCGATAAATATGACGACGGTGTAGCCCTTGATACAACAGGCCTGCATTAATCAGCGCCGATAAGGCCGTGGCCATTGCTAGCCCCACGTAGCTGAAGAAATAGGCAAAAATCGCATTAAAGACCATATTGCTGACCATTGCGATGACACCGTATTTGACCGGTGTTTTAGTATCTTGGCGCGCATAATAACCAGGCGCCAGGACTTTGATCACCATAAAATTGACTAAACCACAAGCATAAGCCACCAGAGATAGACTGGCCGCCTCCACGTCAGGTACACCAAATTCACCCCGCATAAACAGCACCATCAACATGGGCTTGGCGAGCACAATTAATCCAGCCATGGCGGGGATCCCGAGTAGCAGAACCATACGTACGCCCCAATCCATGGTCGCAGCAAACTGATCCGCCGATTTATCGACATGTTTTTTGGATAACGCGGGCAAGATCACCGTCGCAATCGCAATGCCAAATAACCCCAGTGGGAACTCTAATAAACGATCGGAGTAATACAGCCAACTGATAGAACCCGTCATTAAGAAGCTAGCAATAAAGGTATCGAATAACAGATTAATCTGACTCACGGATACCCCAAACAATGCTGGGATCATTAACTGTCGAATTTTGACAACGCCGGGATGATGCCATCCCCATTTAGGCCGCACGAGCATCCCCTCTTGCGCTAAAAAAGGCAGTTGGAACAAAAGTTGAATCACACCGCCTGCAAACACACCGATCGCAAGGCCTATTTCAGGTTGTGCCAAATGCGGGGATAGACCGATCGCCGCAGCAATAATCGCAACGTTTAAAAACACCGGCGTAAAGCTGGAAACTGCAAATTTATTCAGCGTGTTAAGGATAGCCCCCGATAGCGCAACAAAGGTAATAAACCACAAATAGGGGAAAGTGATTTTCAACATCAAGCTGGCTAACTCAAATTTTGCACCATCAGGCCCGCCGTCTAGCCAATCGACAAACCAACCGGTACCAAACAACGCGGCTAAAACGGGCGATCCGACCACACCTAGCAATGTCACAACAGTGACCAGCCCACCAAGCGTGCCGACCACATTGGCCACTAACTCGCGTGAGTAGGCTCGGGTGGTATCATCTTTATCAAGCGCCTGGTATTCGGTTAATACCGGCACAAACGCTTGTGAAAATGCCCCTTCGGCAAATAGACGACGCAAAAAATTAGGGATTTTATTGGCAAAGAAAAAGACATCGGCGGCCGCACCCGCGCCCATTAAGTTGGCAATGACAACATCGCGCACCAATCCTAAAACACGGGACGCTAATGTCATGGTGCTCACGATGAGCCCAGAGCGTAAAAGTCGCTTACTCACGGTAACCTCTTGAAAACACGTGCCCGATGCGCGCGTTGCTTCTACTTTTTCGCCCCTGGCGATACGCCGAAAGGGAGAACAAATCGAAATATAGGTGACGTCGGGGCTGAAATGCTGATAGAATCAGCCGCCATATTAACTGTGATAACCCCGCAGCGCCAATACTACCTTGGAGCGGCGGATCTTTGCACAAATGAATTGACAATAGAGGCAAAAAGAGGCATAGTCCTCCGCCTTGAAATGTCACCGAACAAAAAGATTTGGGAGTTAGACCCTTGGCGAATATCAAATCTGCTAAGAAGCGTGCGATCCAGTCTGAAAAGCGTCGCCAGCACAACGCAAGCCGTCGCTCTATGATGCGCACCTATATGAAGAAAACTGCTTCAGCAATTGCTGCAGGCGACAAAGAAGCGGCAACTGCTGCTTTTGCACAAGTTCAGCCTATTCTTGATCGTTCAGCCACTAAAGGCATGATCCACAAGAATAAAGCAGCTCGTTACAAAGCAGCATTCTCAGCACAAATTAAAGCGCTGTAAGATTGCTCTTTGCATAGAGATAAAAAAAAACCGGCCTTGGCCGGTTTTTTTTTACTTATCACTTGTTGCTTACCCAGGTGCTAACTCACGGTTTCGCTGCAGTAGAGATCATGTAAAAGCTGAATGACAGCGACGACTTCATCACTTTTTAGCGAATAATATACCGTCTGCGCCTCTTTGCGCGTTGTCACCAGACCATCTTTTCGTAACCAAGCGAGATGCTGCGATAAGGCTGACTGGCTCAGAGGAACCCGCTCCACTAACTGCCCCACCGACAATTCACCTTGTAGTAAATAACACAGAATAAAAAGGCGTTTTTCATTGGCCATGGCTTTTAGCAGGCTGACTGCCTTAGGCCCATTCTGCTGCATGCGGGCTAAATCCATTCAACTTCCATCATCAGTTAATACTCAATGGCACGAGTCTAGCACGATCTTTATGCTAGCTTGTAACTAAACAAACAAGTGACTGTAATCTGCCTCACAAATCCTTTTGACCGCTGGGTGCTGAATCATACGTTCCGCAAAGATAACGAAATATTCCTCTTTTACCACACTCAGCTCAGCAATTTGTATCGCTTGACCCAAACGGGTGACTTCCTCAGCATAGGTCGTAGGTGCAATAAATAACGCTTGATGACTAATCCCAAACGCTTTCATTAAGGCGGAATCGTCAAATTCTCCCAGAATATTAGGTACGATGCCTTGTTGATCAAACCACTGCGTTAACTTACGTCCCATTGCGGTCGATTTGCTAGGAATTAAGACTTTCTGTGTCGCTAAACGTATAGGTAACGGCACATCGAGGTCTTCTGCAGGGTTTGAGGAATATAAGCTCATGCTACTTTCACCTAACTTGACGCTAAATAAGCCGGCCTGTTGGGTCGAATCTATCGGGCAGTCTGAAAGGATCATATCTAATTTATGCTCTGCGAGTTGCTCAAGTAGCATTTCATGCGTGGATTCAAAACAGCGCAGGTGGATGGCGTTATCGTGAGGTATCGCATGCAAGAGAATTTGGCTAATCAGCCGCTTCGATAATGCATCAGCAACCCCAACATCGAATAAGATATTCTCTTGCTGGCTGTAATTGACAATATCTAGCATTTCGTAGCTCAGACCAAACATACGATCAGCATATTTAAAAACCAGCTGGCCGAGCTCAGTGGGCTCCACGTAGCGCCCATTGCGTTTAGTGAGCTTACCATTTAAGCGCTGTTCCAGAGCCCGAATTTGCCCAGTAACGGTTTGTGGTGTTAAACAAAGCTTATCCGCCCCTTGGGTGATTGAACCTTGCTTGCAGACCATCCAGAAGTAGTACAGGTGGTTGTAATTTAGGTGAGCCATGCTGATAGATAAAAAAACGCCAGACGAAGCAGCTTACGCTGCCTCTCTGGCGCCTTCAAGTGGCATACACGTTTTAGTTTTTCACATCGTCTTTATCAAGCGGCTTTCTTACCCGCTCACCCGCTCGATGCTCTAAAGCACGCTCTGAGAAGCTTGAGGATTTATCCTGTTCTTCTCTATCAACCTTATCAACGTTCGATGTCATCGCCTTTCCGGCCGCAACACCTGCGCGATAGGCTTGGCAAACATCGCTTTGGTCTTGCTTTCCGTTGCAATACATATCTTGGTTTACCGCCATGGCAGAGCCAGAGACGGTAACCAGGCTAGTAATCAACGCCAGTATTACCTTCTTCATACTCGTCTCCTTGTTCATCTGCAAGCGCGCTGGCTGGTGGCAGTGCAAAGTGCAACACTACGTAGCCAATCACGGCCGCCAAGGTCGATCCTATCAAGATACCAAGACGAGAGAGTGTGACGAACTCGCCATTCACACCAACAAAGGCCAGTGATGAGATAAAGATAGACATGGTGAAACCAATACCACAGAGCACTGACACGGCAAAGATATGGGTGAAATTCACGCGTGCTGGCAGTTTGGCAATACCTAATTTCACTGCGGCCCAACTAAAGGTAAAGATCCCAAGTGGTTTACCCAGAAGCAAGCCTAAGGCAATACCTAGCGGCAACATTTCCGTCAAGTTAGCCAGTGATACACCGTCAAGCGATACCCCAGCATTCGCGAACGCAAAAATCGGCAAAATCAGATACGACACGTATGGATGCAGCGCATGTTCCATTTTTTTCAATGGCGAGGGGGCATCATCCGTTTTACCTTTAAGCGGGATGGCAAAACCAAGCACCACACCGGCAAGCGTCGCATGAACGCCCGATTGCAACACGCTGAACCATAAAATCAGTCCAACCACGACGTACGCAGGAATACTGGTCACTTTGCGCATATTCATCGCCACCAGTACCACAGTGGCTATAAAGGCTGACGCTAGGGCTACCAGCGATAAGTCGCTACTGTAAAACAGGGCAATGATCACAATCACCCCGAGATCATCAATGATCGCCAATGCCAGTAAGAATACTTTTAACGCAAGCGGGACACGATTACCCAACAACGCCAACACACCGAGCGCAAACGCGATATCCGTAGCAGCTGGGATAGCCCAACCAGACACGGCCAGTGGGTCGCCCCAGTTGAACGCCAAGTAAACCAGTGCGGGAGCAAGCATACCTCCGATCGCTGCAACCGCAGGGAATGTGGCTTTGTCTTTTGAGTTTAGGGCACCTTGAACCAACTCACGTTTAACTTCCAAACCAATCAGCAGGAAAAAAATCACCATCAGGCCATCGTTGATCCAATGACCAACGGATAAGCCTGCTACATAGGTATGAAGCGTGCTGTCATATAAAGGCTGTAAATCCGAGTTCGCTACGAACATCGCTAATACCGCCGCTACAATCAGCACAATACCTCCTGCGGATTCCATTTTCAGAAACTGACGAATGACATCAGTCATTTAGAGCACTCCATACAATAAAAGTGGATTTCAGTAGTCTAGACAGTCAGACCACTTTTAGAAAAATCGTTTGTTCTGATAGTAAACATCGGGAAAACCGATGTTAAAACTAACTTACCATTGATTTATTCGTAGTCTAACGCTTTTATATCCTGTTTACCGACTTATAGCTTAACGCTTTCTCTCTAGCATAGTGTCGATTTCAACCTTGTTGTTACATTTTTATCTCTGTTTTTTCTAGCCGTGTATTTAGAGACAAATAACGCTAGGAATCAGGGGGGTAACAGCGCTTTTGCTGCGGCATATCCGTGCCAAGATCGTATTTTCAACTCACTGCAGTATTTATGTCATATTTCTGAAATATTCCCTTTTTACTATCGCCTCAGATTTTGCTTTGACACTAAACTGACATCGAATTGTCACGGAGATATCTTATGACTCCCCATGCTACAGCAGTAGAGGCAACTCAGAGCTCCTCAAATTGGTTCCGTTGGACCAAGCTTGCCGTTATGCTTTACCTCCTACTGGTGGCCGTTGCCATGGTAGGAAGCGGCTTCAAATGGGCCGTAGGCGACGAAGCGAAGACGCTCTTTGCGTTTGCGTCTCATCCCGTAGCTGGCTTAATGATTGGTATTGTTGCCACTGCATTGATTCAATCTTCAAGTACCGTGACGTCTATTATCGTCGGCCTGGTCGCGGGTGGCTTGCCGGTTGAAGCGGCGATTCCCATGGTAATGGGAGCCAACGTGGGTACCTCAGTGACTAATACTATCGTCAGTTTAGGCCATGCCCGCTGTAAAGTAGAGTTTAGTCGTGCCTTTAGTTGTGCCACTGTTCATGACTTCTTTAATCTCTTTGCCGTTGCTATTTTTCTCCCACTCGAAATGGCATTTGGAATACTGAATAAAATTTCTGGCTGGTTGGTGTCGCCATTGGCACAAGCGAACGATATGAGTATCAAGGGGTTAAACTTTATTAAGCCATTGACCAAACCCGTCGTTAATGCTGTGCAATCGCCCTTGGATGCCATCTTCCCGGGCAACATTGGTGGCTTCGTGATGATTGCCATGGGCATTGTCACCATTGTCATTGCCATCACCGTGATGGGTCGCGTGATGAAAAAACTGATGGTGGGTCGGGCAAAAGACATGCTTAAAAATGCTATCGGTCGCGGTCCATTGCATGGTATTTTCTCAGGCTCAATCGTCACTGTGTTGGTGCAATCTTCATCAACGACCACTAGCTTGATGGTGCCATTGGTCGGCTCAGGCGTGTTAAAGGTGCGTGATATTTATCCATTCACATTGGGCGCAAATATTGGTACCTGCATTACCGCGTTACTTGCCGCCACAGCCGTCACGGGCGAGTTCGCCGTCTTTGCGCTGCAAATTGCATTAGTACACCTTAGTTTTAATATCCTAGCCACCGCGCTTATCTTTGGTGTGCCGTTTTTACGCGAATTACCGCTCAAAGGTGCAGACTTGTTGGGCAAAATGGCCGCCAAATCAAAAATGGCCGTCCTCGTTTATATCAGCATGGTCTTTGTTGTAATCCCAGGCAGCATCGTCCTCTTATCTCAATAAGCCTAAGATTTAGGTCGCACACAAAAAACGCAGCCAGCTGGCTGCGTTTTTTTTATTGAAAATTGGCTCAAGATGACACCAAGTCGTCTCGTTAACGTTACTGCCTATCAAACAGCTATGTGTTAAACCGCTATGCGTTAAACCGCAATCGGCGCTTTAATGGTCGGATGCGGATCGTAGCCTGCAATCTCAAAGTCATCGATTTTATATTCAAAGATAGAGGCAGGCTTGCGTTTAATGGTCAATGTCGGCAACGCACGCGGTTCACGCTTTAGCTGTTCATGGACAATATCATCGGTCAGATGGTTATGATAAAGGTGAACATCACCGAAAGTATGGACAAAATCACCGACCGCTAGGTCGCACTGTTGCGCCACCATATGGGTGAACAGCGCATAGCTGGCAATATTAAACGGCACACCCAAGAAGTAGTCTGCACTACGCTGATAAAGCTGGCATGAGAGCTTGCCATCCGCCACGTAGAACTGAAACAAACAATGGCAAGGGGCCAAGGCCATTTTGCCTTGCTCCGCGTTCTCTGATGGGCTGATGGACTCATCCGGCAAATCGGCAGGGTTCCACGCAGTGATAATATGGCGACGCGAATTGGGTTTGGTTTTAATTTGCTCGATCAATTGCGCAATCTGATCCACGGTTGAGCCATCTGGACACGCCCAAGAGCGCCACTGAGCGCCATAGACGGGACCGAGATCACCTTGCTCGGTGGCCCATTCATCCCAAATACGTACCTTGTTGTCTTGTAAGTACTGGATGTTAGTCTCGCCGTTAAGAAACCACAAAAGCTCGTGGATAATCGCTCGGGTATAGAGTTTTTTGGTCGTTAACAGTGGAAAGCCTTCAGCAAGGTCGAACCGTAGTTGGCGTCCAAATATCGATCGCGTTCCGACACCCGTGCGATCTCCCCTATCTGTCCCATTATCGAGAATATCCTGCATCAACGCCTGATACTGCTTCATAGTGTTTCCTATCATTGACCGAACAAACAAAAGGCACCGCATAGGGTGCCTTGGTGTGATAAACAGTATATCTGATTACGCGACATTAATCATGGTGCAGGCCTGCGCTTGTAAGCCCATAGAATCATCAATGCGCCTGCCACAATCATTGGCAACGAGAGTAGCTGCCCCATGCTTAACAGATCACCAAACAGTCCAAGATGTGCATCTGGCTCGCGGAAATACTCCACGGTAAAGCGGAATGTGCCGTAACCGGCCAAGAAAAGCCCCGAGACCGCCCCCATTGGGCGTGGCTTTTTAATGTACATATTGAGGATCACAAATAACGCGACGCCTTCTAATGCAAACTCATAAAGCTGCGAGGGATGGCGTGGCCACGGGCCCCCGGTTGGAAAGACCATTGCCCAAGGCACATCCGTGACGCGCCCCCATAGCTCACCGTTCATAAAGTTGCCCAACCGGCCAGCGCCAAGGCCGAATGGTACTAACGGCGCAATAAAGTCAGCCACGGTAAAAAAGTGGCGCTGCGTTTTACGTGCATACCATGCCATGGCGGTGATCACACCCAACAGACCACCATGGAAGGACATGCCTCCTGTCCATACTTTGAACAAAAACAAGGGGTCGGCGATAAAAGCATCCAATTGGTAAAAAAGCACATAGCCAATGCGTCCACCCAATACCACGCCAAGAAAGCCGGCAAACAGCAGATCGCTGACTTCTTCTTTGTTCCAACCACTGTTGGGTTTTGTCGCACGATGGTTTGCCAGCCAAAGAGCAAACACAAACCCTAACAAATACATCAACCCGTACCAGCGTACCGCTATGGGGCCTAACTCGATTAATACCGGGTCGATTGACGGAAAGGTGAAATAACCTTCAGCCATGAATTTGATCCTTTATTTCAATAACATGCTAGCGCCGACAATAACAAGAAAGACGGCAAAAATACGTTTTATTTGCTCAGTAGGTAACTTCACCGCAAGCTGCGCGCCTACCCGTGTCATCCACACAGACGTGGAAACCACCCCGAGCAACGCGGGTAAATACAAGTATCCGACACTGAGTGGCGGTAAGGGTTCCGTCTGTCGCCAGCCCAACCACACAAAGCTAATCATGCCACCGAACGCTAATACCGCTCCCCCCGCTGAGGCACTACCGATCGCTTGATGCATGCTGACCCCACGCCAGTGTAAATATGGAACAGTAAAGGATCCGCCACCAATGCCTGCCAAGCTAGAAAGCGTCCCAATCAAGGTTCCAGCCGCAGAAAGCCGCCACCAATGCGGCAATGGGCGCGCTTGATAGACGCGGCGATTAAGTAACATTTGCAGTGCCATCGCAAGCACAATCACACCAAATAAACGGGGTAGCCAATCAGGAGGCAGCAAGTCAGCAAATCCGGCCCCAAGACTACCGCCTAACAGCATGCCAGGAACAAGAGCTTTGACCGCCTCGATATGCACATTACCTAAGCGAAAATGCCGCCATGCCGACGCACTTGAGGTCAAAACGATCGTTGCTAACGACGTCGCCAGAGCAATGGGCATCACCACCGTCGGTGAAATGCCAAAAACCGGCAATAGAAACGTTAAAGCGGGTACCACCACCAGTCCACCGCCAATGCCAAGCAGCCCTGATAAGGTACCTACGCACGCACCGACTAGCATGCAGACCACAAACAACAACAGTGTTAGGCCAGTGATCATCGCATTTGTCCGATTTTGACTAGCGCATCAAGCCCATGTTCAGCCAGAAAAGCTTCGGTCGATGCCCGAATCGCATCAGGGTCGTCTAATGTCAGCATAGTATTCGCCTGCACCACTAGCGCCTCATGCGGTAATCGACTTAACAGATATTTGATTTTGGCGACATTCCGAGTGTTCATACTCAGTTGCTGGTAACCCAATCCCACTAATAATGCTGCACCCACAGGATCGCCGGCCAACTCACCGCAGACACTTACCGGTAATTGATGGCGCGCACCCATGGTTGCAATGGATGATAAGGCATGGAGTACTGAAGGATGCAGGGCATCAAAAATATCCGCGACCCGCGCATTATTGCGATCAACGGCGAGTAAATATTGGGTCAAGTCATTGGTCCCTACCGATAAAAAATCGATATCACGCGCGATATTATCCAACTGATACAAAATAGAGGGGACTTCGACCATGATCCCGAGCATAGGGATATTAACGCTCTCACCCGTCCTCTCGGCCTCTTGGCTGACCTCTTGATACGCGCGGCTGACCAAGGTTTTCGCTTCCAATAACTCATTGCGGCCAGAGATCATTGGCAGTAGTAACTTAAGGTTATTTAAACCTATGCTCGCGCGTAACATGGCACGGACTTGGATCAAAAAGATATCCGGATGATCCAAGCTGAAGCGAATACCGCGCCACCCCAGAAAAGGATTATCTTCTTCCACACTTAGGTAAGGAAGCGGCTTATCCCCACCGATATCCAACGTACGCATCACCACAGGCTTATCAGGGTAACTGGCAAGAATGGCGCGATACTGTTTCACTTGTTCGTCTTCAGAGGGGAACCGGCGTAACATTAAAAAAGGGACTTCAGTGCGAAAAAGTCCTACCCCATCCACCCCTTGATTAATCGCAATTTGACTATCGGCACTAAGACCGGCATTTAAATGGACCTCAACCCGGGTGCCGTCTTGGGTTTGTCCCGGGCTGGCCAGTGCTGTCTCAAAGGTCGATTGTAAGCTGGCTTCTTCTTGCACTAATTGCAGGTATTCGTTGATCAAGGCCTCGGCAGGCTCGATCATTAATACCCCTTTGTGTCCATCGAGGATAACGGTTTTGTGGTGCAAGCGTGAGGGAGAAAAGCTGACCCCCATGATCGCAGGGATCCCCAATGCCCGCGCGAGAATGGCAGCATGAGAATTAGCCGCTCCCTGTTCGGCGACAACGCCTGCCAGTAAGGTACGAGGAATCGAAGCCAGCATACCGGCTGTCAGCTCGTGAGCCAGTAACACAACCGGTGATGAAATCGCTGGAGCACTGCCTGCCGGGGCCATCAAAAAATAGAGTAATCGCTGACCCAGTTCTTTTACATCGTCTGCGCGCGCTTTGAGATAAGGATCGTCCATCAGGGAAAAGCGCGCGGAAAAGGCCTCCACAGTTTGTCGCACGGCCCACGTCGCTTCATCACCTTGCTGGATCCTGACCGTTATGTCTTCTCGCAACATGGGATCATTGAGCAGATGTACAAACAGATCAAAAATCGCTAATGCGTCTTTTTGTAGCTCCTTATCAAAGCGCTTACGCAAACGCCGGAACTCGGTACTRGCCTCATCAATCGCGGCGTCTAAGCGGTCGAGCTCTCGCGACACATCGAGACTGCTTGCCGGAGCAACGTCCTCTAGCCTTGGTTGCGACTCGTCGCACCAAGCTTGAGCAATACCGATCCCCGGTGACGCCGGCATCCCTTCAAGTAAAATAGGCGATCGGGTACCTTGCCACCCCCCTTGCGCATCCGCATGGGCAAATACCACCGCCAACTGCGCGGCTAAGGTGACAAGAAACGACTCTTCACTTTCATCAAATTGACGCGGTTGGTGTTGCTGAACGACTAATACGCCCAGCACCTTTTTGCGATAAATAATGGGCGTACCCAAAAAAGATTGAAACGCATCTTCTCCTGTCGCTGGAAAAGGTTTAAACGCAGGATGTCGTCGTGCATAAGCGAGGTTTAAAGGCTCAGCTCGTTGACCAACCACGCCAACTAACCCGTCACCAAACGACATCGACACTTGCGCCGACGGATCGAGCCCCTGCGTTGCCATCAAATCAAAGCTTTGTTGCTCAAGGTTGGCGAGATAGACAGAGCAGCACTCGGTACGCATTGCCAAGCAGGTTTGTTGCACCAACGTATGCAGCGCCTGATCGAGATCGGCTGACACTGCAACGCTTTGCACAATATTCCTTAACTGCGTGAGCACCGAGTTTCTCCTTTACCCTCGCTTATTTTTACGTCGAGGTTTGCGTTCTTTAAAAGGCATCGCAAGCGGCGCAAACTCTTTCATTGCACGCCGATAGACTTCACGCTTAAATGCCACGACTTGACGCACAGGATACCAATAACTGACCCAACGCCAGCCATCAAATTCCGGTGTCCCGCCACGCAAAACGTTCACGTGTGACTCATCACACTCAAGCTTAAGCAAAAACCATTTTTGCTTTTGCCCAATACATACGGGTTTAGAATCCCACCGCACCAAGCGTTTCGGTAATTTATAACGTAACCAATGTCGACTAGTCCCCAAGATGCGCACATCTTTTTTGGTCAGTCCAACTTCTTCATACAATTCACGATACATGGCTTGCTCAGGACTTTCTCCTTCATCAATACCACCTTGTGGAAACTGCCATGAATGCTGACCATATCGACGAGCCCAGAGTACTTGACCGTGGCCGTTACAAATTACTATCCCCACATTGGGACGATAGCCATCGCCATCAATCACTGGACAACCTCAATGATAAATCTCTACTGAACCTGATTTTTTCACAAAAAGCGGCTGAGGGTAAACAAACATTGTGGATTGACCTTCTTTTTTGCGCTCTCGTCGTCATCTGAGGATAACTCACTCTCTAACAGGAAGTTATAAACATAGCAATGAGAGTTTGCGCACATTTATTCACGCTTTCTGTGGATAGATTTGTGAAGAAGCCTAGAAAAAGTGCATTAAAGCATCAGGTATCGATCATCTAACGGAAGGAAATATTGTCATACAAATAAAATAAGACCTTAAATTCATAAACTTAAAAGTAATTCGTTAAGATAGGATCCTTGACAAGATCCGACGATCATTAAATACGCACAGATCGCTCAAAGATCCACCAGTTAGTGAATTATCCACATCGATAGCTCAAAAAAACGACAGATCAGCTCTTTTATCCATTTTTCTCTGATTTTTATTACTGTATATATGATCATGTGCCTCATTTTACGCGCATAAAATGATGCCCATGTGGATAACTAAAGGACAGTCATGACATTTTCTCTCCAAGGATCCACTTGCAGCACCGATGACAGTTCTCGATAATGCACGACCGTTATGCCCATAAACAGGATCGAGCCACTGTGATACATCCTCCTGAGTCTGAACAGATACTGATGGACCGAGCACTAGAGCTTGCAGGTCTGACGCTGGGTGAAGTGAGCCAGTCACAAGCGATAAGCTGTCCGGAAACACTCTCTCGGGAAAAAGGCTGGATCGGTATGTTACTCGAGACCTGTTTAGGTGCCAATGCGGGGAGTAAGCCTGAACAAGACTTCGCGCATTTGGGGATTGAGCTAAAAACCATTCCCGTCAACCAAAACGGTAAGCCTCTAGAAACAACCTTTGTCTGTGTCGCACCACTCACTGGGATTGCGGGGGTACGTTGGGAAACCAGCCATGTAAGACAAAAACTATCACGCGTGTTATGGGTCCCAGTGGAAGGCGAGCGTGATATTCCTGTGGTGAAGCGACGGATAGGGACCCCCCTGCTGTGGTCTCCTAGCTCAGAAGAAGACGCATGCTTACGCGCCGACTGGGAAGAATTAATGGATTGGGTGGCATTGGGACGCGTGACAGAAATCACGGCACGTCAAGGCCAATACCTACAATTGCGGCCCAAGGCTGCTAATGGCAGCGTACTCACCGACGCCTTTGGATCTCATGGCGAGCCAATTCGAACGCTACCACGTGGGTTTTATTTACGGACACAATTTACCCACCAGATCCTGAGCCGTTACTTCCTCGATCCGCAATAATAGCGCCTTAAAATCGAATCGGCATGTCTTCTCGACACCCAGGCTCCCCACCGGTCGCGAACTCATCATAGGGATCCATTAAGCGTAACACGCCCTGTTCAATGCCAAGCGCCTTGAGCTTATCCCCCACTTGTCCCACATGATCAAACTGCATCACCTCGCCGGTTTGATCGGAACGTAACGGCTCGAGCTGCTTCTTGATTTCGACTTCTACCGAATACTTGGCGCCTCCCGCATGAGCCATGATGTAGCATTGCGGACATGACTGGGGATCCGCGCGCATCCACGCCTTGAGTTGTGCATAGTTCATTTGACTTTCCTCTTGTCGCTTTCTTTGGCGCCTGTTGCTACCTGACCCAATACACCCCATCGCCCGGCAATTCATGGCGTCACCCATACAAGTAATGGTTAAAGTTTGCACACCTGTCAAGCCGAGCGGTGCGGTTAAACCGCTTTCGATTAAAGGCAAAATTCTCTACTATGGACTGCCATAGGTCGATTGCAGACAAGGAGACAGGATGCAATACCACCGTTTGCCCCATTCCTCGCTAGACGTGAGCAAAGTGTGTCTTGGCACAATGACATTTGGTGAGCAAAATAGTGAAGCCGACGCGCATGCTCAGCTCGATCTTGCTTTTGAGCGCGGTGTTAATTTTATCGACACCGCAGAGATGTACCCCGTCCCCCCAAGCCAACCGACACAAGGTTTAACCGAGCAATATATCGGTAACTGGCTGGAAAAGTCGGGAAAGCGCGATCGAGTGATTCTCGCCACTAAAGTGGCTGGCCCGCGCAATGTTCCTTACATCCGTGACAACATGTCGCTCAACCGACGTCATGTGCATCAAGCCGTTGAAGATAGTCTGACGCGACTGAAAACCGACTATATCGATTTGTATCAAGTCCATTGGCCGCAACGGCATAATAACTGTTTTGGTAAGCTCAATTATCCTTATCAAGACGAGCATTCTGGGGTGACGATTTTGGATACCTTGGATGCACTGAACGAGCTAGTACAAGCGGGAAAAATCCGTTATATCGGCGTTTCTAATGAAACGCCTTGGGGCGTGATGCGCTATTTGCATCTGGCAGAGAAGCACAGCCTCACACGTATTGTCTCTATTCAGAATCCGTATAACCTGCTTAACCGGACGTTTGAAGTGGGGCTCTCTGAGATCAGCCACCAAGAAGGGGTGGAGTTATTGGCTTACTCACCGCTTGCCTTTGGCGCACTGAGCGGTAAATATTTGCAAGGTGCACGTCCAAAAGGCGCACGCTGTACACTGCATCAACGCTTCGCCCGTTATTTTACTGAATCAGGGCAAAAGGCCACACAAGAATACGTCGATCTGGCTCAGCGTCATGGTCTTGATCCGGCGCAAATGGCACTCGCGTTCGTCAACAGTCGTCCTTTTGTCGCTTCCAATATTATTGGCGCCACGACGCTAAAACAGCTGGAGAGTAATCTCGATAGCTTGGAGCTAACGCTGAGTGACGATGTGCTTGCCGGTATTGATGAGATCGCTAACCGCTACCCTAACCCCTGCCCTTAGATCGCAAAACGGCAACCCCTTGGGGTTGCCGTCCATTTCATGTAATCTGGCCGCATTATCCAACCGCAACCGGAAATCTGATGCGAACAAAAGCAGATAGATGGCGCCATGCTATCGGTTTTGAACTAACGGGCTTGATCTTGGTGGTCTTGGGGCTCAATTGGATTCTGGGAGCGGACATCGGTCATCTTGGGATCATGGGCGCGATTTTTTCGGTGCTCGCCACCTTCTGGAATTATGTCTACAACATTGGCTTTGATAAAGCGATGTTGGCTTGGCGGGGCTCAGTGATCAAAACCCTCCCCTTGCGTCTATTGCATGCTGTGCTTTTTGAGGCTGGGCTTCTGGTCGCCACTATCCCCTTTATCATGTGGTGGCTGTCGATGAGCTTTTGGCAAGCTCTGAGCATGGATATTGGGCTCGTCATTTTTTATCTGATTTATGCGTTTGTTTATAACTGGCTGTATGACTATTTGTTTCCGATTCCAGCTCCCCACTCAAAACAAGGCTGAGTACATTAACCTTCATAGAAATACGTCAAAAGGTTTATTGACGAAACGTGCGTGGCGCGGGGATCAAATTGTGTTTATTTAAAAGCCGATACATGGTCGCACGTGAAACACCGAGCTCTTTAGCCGCGGCCGATACTTGTCCCTTATTTTCCTCTAGCACAGCAATTAACGCATCGCGTTCCGACTCTTCACGGATTTTACGTAAGCTTTGTTTATAATCACCCTGATGGGGCAAATCTAAGTGCTCCGCATCAATCACCAGATGATCGGCCAGCAATACCGCGCGCTTCACCTGGTTGATAAGCTCGCGCACATTGCCCGGCCACGAATAACTGCTCAGTACGCGCTTGGCTTCATCAGAAAAGGTTCGTGCTTGCGTATTATATTGACGTGCAAACTTAAGCAAAAAATACTCTGCTAACTCAGGCACATCGGACTGGCGATCTTTGAGCGCCGGCATATTAATGCGCAGCACATTTAATCGATAATACAAGTCTTCACGAAATAATCCTTCGGCGACACGCTTTTCTAAATCCATATGGGTGGAGGCAATCACGCGCACATCGAGATCACGATTATATTGGTCATGGGTGATATCTAAGGTGCCTTCTTGCAGCAAATGTAGTAAGTGCCCTTGTAAGTGCAGAGGTAAATCGCYAATTTCATCAAAAAACAAGGTGCTTTTATGACACTGGCGGATTTTCCCTGGCATCTTTTCATCGCCCAGCAACGCATGCTGCATCGACTCATCGGCTAACGCCGAGCATTTCACCGACTCAAACGGCGCTTTCGCACGAGTAGATGCATGATGAATCGCTTGGGCCACTAGCTCTTTACCGGTACCGCTCTCGCCGGCGATTAACACAGACACATCGGTTGGCGCGACACGACGTACTTGATCACGCAACTTTTTCATCGCCGGGCTCTTTCCCTCTAATCCCATATCACTGTGATCACCGAGTTGTGGCCAGACATAGCGCTCAAGACGCAGCATACCGAGTTGGTGACCAATGGTACTCATCAGTTGCGAATTAGGAACAGGCGAAGTGAAGTAGTCAATACAGAAACTGACAATAAACTGGCAGATCGCTTCATTAGTAAGCTGATTTTCTCTCACCAAGGCTAACCAACGCACCTGCTTGTTACGGTTAACTAGCGAAGCGACACCATTGAGGCTAAAGTCGTTATGGCTGAGATCGACAATACCAATACAAGGGCCGATATCTTGTAACAATGACTGCGCAGCACGCAAATCATAGCAGCGATGACAATGCCAGCCAGCTTGCTCAAGGGTTGCCAGCCAAGGCTCATAAGCGCCACCGACCACCACGAGTGAGCTTAAGGTTTTGTCACTCCCTGCATCAAATCCCATAACACCTGCCTTACATCCAGTCTGTCATACTACTTGCCAAACAAAGCCTTATTATAAAGATGGCCGATTTTAAATCTGTCTCAATAAAGAGACATCAGCTGGACACCATAAGCATTATTTTAGTCAAATATATGAATAAACCCGATAAAATGTTGAGTCTTTGACCTAAATATCGGGTATAAGGCACAAAAAAAGCGGCTCTGTGAGCCGCTTCCATGGTGGTCTTTCCAGTTTTAGCTACCTTGTTGAGGGCGCATCGCTGGGAACAAAATCACATCGCGAATGGTATGTGTATTGGTAAAGAGCATCACCAGGCGATCAATGCCAATCCCCTGCCCTGCCGTTGGCGGCAAGCCATGTTCAAGCGCATTAATATAATCGGCATCGTAATACATGGCCTCATCATCACCGGCATCTTTGGCATCAACTTGGGCTTTGAAGCGCGCATCTTGATCTTCGGCATCATTCAGCTCCGAGAAGCCATTGGCCACTTCACGCCCACCCACGAAGAATTCAAAACGGTCAGTCACGAATGGGTTTTCGTCATTGCGACGAGCCAATGGTGAGATATCCGCTGGGTATTCGGTAATGAAGGTCGGCTGAATTAATTGTGGCTCCGCCGTTTCACCGAAGATTTCTTCAAGTAACTGGCCAGCCGTCCAAAACGATTCGACACTGATATTCAGTGATTTGGCAATGGCGGCTAGATGATCTCGCTCTTGCACATTGTCATCGTTCAGCGCTTGAATCTCAGCATGATCAGGGTTGTACTGCTTAATGGCATCAAGCATGGTAATGCGTGGGAAAGGCCCAGCAAAATTAATCTCATGTTCGCCATAAGGCATTACAGATTGCCCCATCACTTCCAGCGCCACACGCGATAACATATCTTCGGTGAGATCCATCAGATCGTTATAGTCCGCGTACGCCATATAGAATTCCATCATGGTGAATTCTGGGTTATGGCGTGGCGATAAACCTTCGTTACGGAAATTCCGGTTCACTTCAAACACACGCTCGAAACCACCGACAACGAGACGCTTGAGGTATAGCTCAGGCGCGACACGTAGATACATGTCGATATCTAACGCATTATGATGAGTGGTAAATGGACGTGCTGTTGCCCCACCTGGGATAACGTGCATCATCGGTGTTTCCACTTCCATAAAGTGTTTTTCTACCATGTAGTTACGAATGGCAGTCACCACACTTGAACGTACTTGGAATGCGTGACGTGACTCTTCGTTGACAATCAAGTCGACATAACGTTGACGATAACGCAGCTCTTGATCAGCCAAGCCATGGAATTTTTCTGGCAACGGACGCAATGCTTTGGTCAGTAGCTGGTAGCGCTCCATGTTGACATACAGATCGCCTTTGCCCGACTTATGCAACGCACCATGCACGCCAATAATGTCACCAATATCTAAGCCTTGATACTCGGCTTTCAGCGCTTTTTGTACGTCTTTCGAGGCATAGGCTTGCACACGGCCCGAGACATCTTGTACCACCATAAATGGCCCGCGCTTGGCCATAATACGGCCTGCGATCGTAACTTTGTGATCAAGTGTTTCAAGCTCGGCTTTGTCTTTATCGCCAAATTCAGCCTGCAGGTCTGCGGCAAGATGCTCACGACGAAAGTCGTTAGGATGGCCGTTTGCCTTACAGTTTTCACGAATGTGATTCAGTTTGGCGCGACGCTCGGCAATCAGCTTATTTTCGTCTGGTAACTGGTCAGTCATAGAAAACCCTTTACATTAAATCGTGATTACAGGCCAGATTTGAGGCTGGCTTCAATAAATTTATCTAAATCGCCATCAAGAACGGCCTGGGTATTACGGTTTTCAACACCGGTACGCAAGTCTTTGATACGCGAATCATCCAAGACATAGGAGCGAATTTGACTGCCCCAACCAATATCCGACTTTGCATCTTCGTTGGCTTGTTTTTCCGCATTTTGCTTTTGTAGCTCAAGCTCAAACAGCTTGGCTCTTAGCTGTTTCATCGCTTGATCTTTGTTCTTGTGTTGCGAGCGATCGTTTTGACACTGCACCACAGTATTGGTCGGCACATGGGTAATACGGACCGCTGATTCTGTGGTGTTAACGTGCTGACCACCAGCGCCCGACGCACGGTAAACATCAATGCGTAAATCAGAAGGATTGATCTCGATATCAATGTCGTCATCAATTTCAGGGTACACAAACGCAGACGCAAATGAGGTATGACGGCGCCCGCCAGAATCAAACGGCGACTTACGCACCAAGCGATGTACGCCTGTCTCCGTACGTAACCACCCATAGGCGTATTCGCCCGAGATACGCACAGTCGCGGATTTAAGCCCAGCGACATCGCCTTCAGACACTTCGATAACTTCGGTTTTAAAGCCTTTAGCATCCGCCCAACGCAGGTACATGCGGAGCATCATGTTGGTCCAATCTTGCGCTTCTGTGCCGCCAGACCCTGCTTGCAAGTCAATATAGCTATCGGATGCATCATGCTCGCCAGAGAACATACGACGGAATTCAAGCTTAGTGAGCTTTGCTTCAAGGTCGGCCAACTCAGGCTCAACTTCATCAAAGGTTTCTTGATCGTCTTCTTCGACCGCCAGCATCAACAGCTCGTTGACCTCTTCGCCCCCTTGGGTCAAGTGATCGATGGTTTCAACCACTGCCTCCAGTGAAGCACGCTCTTTACCCAGCGCTTGGGCACGTTGTGGTTCATTCCATACGTCGGGTTGTTCTAATTCGGCATTAACTTCTTCTAGACGCTCTTTTTTAGCATCGTAGTCAAAGATACCCCCGAAGGACATCGGTGCGTTCAGCGATATCCGCGAGGCGATTTTTGATTGGATTAATCTCAAACATGGTCAAGCATCTTCATTATTTGCGGAAATTTAACCGCCGAATTTTAGCGAATTGTCGCGCTAATAAACAGGGCGTGATGGAAAAAGCCGCACAATTAAGCCGGTTCAAGGTAAGAAACAATCAGCTGAGCACTGCGATTACCACGAAACTCATTGATATCCAGTCGATAAACGAGGTGAAGCGTTTTGACACTGGGATCCGGCCAGCGACGCACATCCACGTTAAATGCGATCGCATCTATCATGGTGCCACCACCTTCAGGCTCAACCATCAATTTTAAGTGTTTTCCTCCCACCAGCTTTTGCTGTAATACATGAAAGTTGCCATCGAACTGCGGCTCTGGAAACCCTTGTCCCCAAGGTCCGCCAGATTGAATGATCTCGGCAGTCTCTATCCCCAGCTCATGGCTTTGCAGCGCGCCGTCGCTCAATAGTACCCCTTTCAAATCATCCTCACTGACTTGCTCGCGCACCTGCGCATCAAACTGCTTGGCGAACGTATCAAACTGTGCTTCGTCGATGGTCAGTCCCGCGGCCATGGCATGGCCGCCAAACTTTTTAATTAACCCGGGATTGAGCGTATCTATCCTATCTAGCGTGTCACGCATGTGTAAGCCGGGAATCGAGCGTGCCGATCCTTTGATCAGCCCCTCGCCACCGTCGGCAAAGGCGATCACCGGACGATGAAATTGATCTTTTAAGCGCGACGCGAGAATGCCAATGACACCCTGGTGCCAATCGCGCTGGAATAAGGCCAGTCCCACCGGTAAATCTTGCTCAGAGTGTTCGGCAATCAAGCGCTCGCACCAAGCCACGGCTTCTTGCTTCATACCTTGTTCGATATCTTTACGCGTTTGATTTAACGCATCCAGCTCGGACGCCATCCGTCTGGCCGCATGGATGTTGTCGCACAGTAATAGCTCTACCCCGAAGGCCATGTCATCTAACCGTCCTGCCGCATTGATCCTGGGCCCTAGCGCAAAACCAAAATCACTGGCGACCAGTGTTGCCATATTGCGATTGGCGACCTCGATCAAGGCTTGAATCCCTGGCCGACAACGACCTGCTCGGATCCGCTGTAACCCTTGATGAACAAGAATGCGGTTGTTGCTATCAAGCGCCACCACATCCGCCACCGTGCCGAGTGCGACTAAATCGAGTAGCTCAGCCAGATTAGGGATAGCCAAACCTTGTTGCGTAAACCAACCTTGGTCACGCAAGTGCGCTCGCAAAGCAAGCATTAAATAAAACGCGACTCCGACCCCTGCTAACGCTTTAGAGGGAAAGTGGCAGTCATCTAAATTCGGGTTGACCATCGCATCCGCATTCGGCAGTTGATCGCCGGGCAAATGATGATCGGTTACCAATACGTGCATACCGAGGGCTTTGGCATGGGCAACACCTGCTAATGAAGATACGCCGTTATCGACGGTCATAATCAGCTCTGCGCCTCGCTCAGCGGCTTGATCAACCACCTCTGGGCTCAAGCCGTAACCATCATCAAAGCGATTGGGCACCAAATAATCTACCCGTGTCGCGCCCATCATACGCAGTGCTTTCACTGATAGCGCCGATGAAGTCGCGCCATCAGCATCAAAATCTCCAACGATTAAAATAGACCGATGGGCCGCCAAGGCCTCGGCAAGCAAGTGTACGGCGGCATCGATCCCTTTGAGCGCTTGATATTGATGGAGCCCCGCTGCGCTGCGATTTAGCTCGCTATCTGTTTGTAGCCCACGGTGCGCATATAAACGCTGTAAGAGCGGAGGAATGGCATCGCTGAATGCTGGCGTGACTGACGGCGTCCGTCTTTTTATTTCTATCATGAAGTGATTACCAATTGCGGGTTAACCTCGAGGATGATGCGCTTGATGAAGCTGTTTCAAACGCTCCGTCGCCACATGGGTATAAATTTGCGTCGTTGAAAGATCACTGTGCCCCAACAACATCTGTACTACCCGCAAATCCGCACCATGATTAAGCAGATGGGTCGCGAAAGCATGTCGAAGGACGTGTGGAGATAAATCATCGGTCTCAATACCGGCCAGTTGAGCATAATATTTAATTCGATGCCAAAAAGTTTGTCGTGTCATTTGCCGCGCGCGTTTACTCGGAAAAAACACATCGGTGCTGGTTTGGCCCAATAAGACGGGACGACTGTGAGCTAAATACTGTTCGAGCCAATCCACCGCCGATTCACCCATCGGTACTAACCGCTCTTTATCGCCTTTCCCTGAGACACGCACGACACCTTGGCGAAGGCTCACGGTTTCAGTGGTGAGTTCAATTAATTCGGTTACACGTAGCCCAGTGGCATAGAGTAGCTCTAGCATCGCTTTATCTCGCAACTCTAACGGATCGCGCGTGTTCGGTGCCTCTAATAAATCGTCGATCTGCGCTTCAGTTAGATCTTTTGGCAATCGTTTAGGTTGTTTGGGACTTATCAGCGTTGCACTCGGATCGTCGGGACGCAACTTCTGACGGTATACATATTGAAAAAGCCGACGTAATGCCGACACCATTCGGCTGCGAGAGCTGGATTGGTAGCCTTGTTCGTGTAACCAATACTGATAATCTTGTAAATCTTGCTTACTCACTGCCACCAATGCACGGCGGTCGAGCCAGTAACAAAGCTTGAGTAAGTCGGCACGATAGGAATTTAAGGTATTCTCGGATAACCCGCGTTCCATCCACATGGCGTCCAGAAACTGTTCGATTAATTCAATGTTTTTATTCACGTTCAGCCTGCTTGGTTATAAATCGGAAAATACGTGGTTTGCCGGGGTAGGGACGACCAACATTATACAAAATGTCGCTAGCCCTTGCTGGATCAAATTGCCGTTCAACAGGTAAACTGCCCGCATGATAAACAACAGAGTCGCGCTATGAAAATCGGTCTTTTTTATGGCTCTACCACCTGCTACACCGAAATGGCCGCGGAAAAAATCCGTGATTTTATCGGTGACGATCTGGTCGAGCTCCACAATGTAAAAGAAACGCCGCTCGCCAAGATGGCAGACTATGACTTACTACTGCTAGGTATTTCCACCTGGGATTTCGGTGAGCTCCAAGAAGACTGGGAAGCCGTTTGGCAAGATATAGATAGCTTGCAGCTAAACGATAAAGTCATCGCCCTGTTCGGTTTAGGGGATCAGGAAGGCTACGCGGAATGGTATCTCGATGCCATGGGCATGCTTCATCAGCAGTTACAAGGTTGTGGCGCGCAGTTTATTGGCTACTGGCCAACCGCAGGCTACCGCTTTGATGCATCCAAGGCGGTGACGGAGGATGGTAAACAGTTTGTCGGCTTAGCCCTCGATGAAGACAGCGAATACGATCTCAGTGATGAGCGCATTCAAACCTGGTGCGAGCAAGTGCTGGTAGAATATCAGGCAATGCTTTAGCGCGCACTGCGTGCAATCAATCCTACGCTGAACACTTGCTAAGCGTGAGCGCTTGAATCGCCTAGGCGGTGATAGAGTTACCACTACCATAATAAAAAAACCGCGCTACTTGGCGCGGTTTTTATCTTAATGCCAGGCGATTACGCTTCGGCTAAGGCCGAGTCTCGGGCGCCAACAAACTTGGCTACCACCATGGCGACTAACGTCGGCAGTAACCACGCCATACCGACATCAAACAATGGCAAGAAGTTGAAGGTGCTCATATCGACTCCCATTACTTTTACCGCATCGAGTAAGCTAAATACCAAGGCAACGCCCATCACTAAACGATAACCCAGTGCTGGATTCGGCAACCAGCGACGAATAAAGGTCAAGCCAATCAGGGCAATCGCGACGGGGTATAAAGCGAACAACACCGGAACGGAAATGGCGATTAACTGCTTTAGGCCAACATTGGCAACCACGGCACAGACGGTTGCTACCACTACCACCCAGCGGCGGTATGTCCATGAAGTCAGTGAGCTAAAATAGTCTGCACATGCGCTGACCAAGCCAATTACTGTGGTCAAACACGCCAAACCGATGATGGCGGCAAGGATCATTTGTCCAACCGGACCAAACAGGGCATCCACATAGGCGGCCATGATTTCGCCACCGTTTTGTGTCCCCTGTGCCACCACACTCGCGGTTGAGCCTAAATAAAACAAGGAAACATAGACAAACGCTAAGCCTGCGGCAGCAATAATGCCGGCGTAAATCAGATACATGCAGGTCGCTTTGTTGTCTTCAATACCTTTTTTGCGGATAACATCGACAATCAACATACCAAACATCAAGGCGGCGAAGGTATCCATGGTGTTATACCCTTCAAGAAAACCGGTCGTCAGCGCATTCTCAACGTAACTTCCTTGCGCGGCGGCCACCTCACCTTGTGGATTAACAATCACCGCGATCGCCAAGATCGCTAATGCCGCAAATAATAAAGGCGTCAAGAATTTACCGATCGTGTCGATCAGTTTTCCTTGCGAAAGAGAGAAAAACATCGCGGCGGCGAAAAAGACAACAGAAAACGCACCCAGCTCAAGCTGTCCAGGCGATGACAAAAAAGGCTTAAAACCAATCTCGTAAGCGACCAATCCGGCACGAGGCGCCGCAAAAGCCGGGCCAATGATAATAAAAATCAACACTGCCATCAGGGTCGCGACACCGGTTGGCAAATCACGAGTGAGCCCTTTCCAGCCCCCTCCTGCGATGGCAACGGCGATAATACCAATCAGCGGAAGACCGACGGCAGTGATCAAAAATCCGATCATGGCGGCGGTGTAATGGTCGCCAGCTAACATGCCAGCTTGTGGTGGAAAGATTATATTTCCCGCGCCTAAGAAAAAGGCAAAGGTCATAAAACCTAACGCTAAAATATCTACTAATTTTAAACGTTTAGTCACGATGAATACCTACAGCTTTAGAGGGTGTTTGCAAATGAATAATCTTTCGCCCATCTGAAACGCTGATTTATAATATTTTGTTTCAGACGATAGGCGGAATGCAGAATAATGAACAAGTTCCCTGTCACAGTAAAGGCATTGGCAAAAAACCTTGTGATCTTCTGCTTTAGCAATAACAATCAGCTCAATAAACTGGCTAAATAATTATCTCTGGCATTTTTCAATAACGACATCTTGCAACACTCTGATCACATTAAAGCAAAAAATGCTATCGGCTTGCTGACCAAACTACGGAGACACTGAGCATCTTGTGAGTCAATTTCGATTTAAACAGTTCACGATTGAACACAGTAACTGTGGCATGAAAGTCAGTACCGACGGGGTGCTGTTAGGGGCGTGGGCCGAACCGAATCAGGCACAACACAGTTTAGATATAGGGACTGGCACCGGATTATTAGCCCTTATGTTGGCACAACGTTTTCCTAACCTGGCAATGACAGCCGTCGACTATGACGTGTCAGCGTTTCACTGTGCATACGACAATGTGGCAAGGTCACGGTTTGTGGATCAAATTCAGGTACAACAGACCGATATCAACACCTATCGCAGCCCGCATCTATGGCCTCACATTGTGTGTAATCCGCCGTATTTTACCAGTGGTATTTCATCAAAAAACAAGCAACGTGCGATCGCCAGACACACGCAAACGCTTAGCCATGAAGATTTAGTTCACTGCTTGGCTCGTCTTTTAACGCCAACAGGATGTGCTGATCTGATTTTACCCCTCAAAGAAGCCGAGGCGTTGATCGAACAGGCCGCTGAATGTGGTCTCTACTTACGCCGCTATGTCCGCGTGAAGCCTAGCTCGAATAAACCGCCATCACGATTATTGTTCACTTTAAGTCCCACGACGGGAACGCTAAGATCTGATACGATCACCGTGCGTGATCAACATGGCGACTACACCCAAACGTTTGCCGCCTTGACGCGCGCGTTTTATCTCAAATTGCCGTAAGCAAAACATCGCAGTGTAGGACAACCCGTATTGGTGATGACGCGCTGCCTATTTACACCATTTGCGTCTATAATGCCGCGCTTAACTATCCTTGGAGAATTACCCTGTGCGAAGCTTTGCCGAACTAGAGCTGGATCCTGAACTGCTCAGTGCACTCGACGATATGGGCTATCAGCGCCCAACGCTTATCCAATCGGAGGTCATCCCCCATGGTATGGATGGGCGCGACATCCTCGCGTCGGCACC
The DNA here is from genome assembly GCF_001995415.1 of Salinivibrio sp. AR647. Lineage (NCBI taxonomy): Bacteria > Pseudomonadati > Pseudomonadota > Gammaproteobacteria > Vibrionales > Vibrionaceae > Salinivibrio > Salinivibrio sp. AR647. The sequence goes on from NZ_MUFE01000012.1 coordinate 53,093, forward strand.
AACCGGAACGGGAAAAACCACGGCTTTTTTGCTGCCAATGCTGCAGCACTTGTTAGATTTTCCACGGCAAAAGCCAGGACCAGGCCGCGTGCTTATTCTGACCCCCACGCGTGAACTGGCAATACAAGTCGCTGATGAAGCGCGTGCATTAGCCAAAAACACAAGTCTAAAGGTGTTCACCATTACCGGCGGGATTTCGTATCAAGAGCACGCCGAGCAATTGGGAAAAACCCAGGATATTGTCGTCGCGACCCCAGGTCGCTTAATGGAGTACATCGAGGCAGAGCGTTTCGATTGTCGCGCCGTTGAGTGCCTTATTCTCGATGAAGCAGATCGCATGTTGGATATGGGCTTTGCCAATACGGTCAATCGCCTATCTGATGAGTGCCAACGTCGTCGTCAGACCATGCTATTTTCAGCAACACTTGAAGGTCGTGGGGTTAGCGGATTCACTGACAGTCTTTTAGACGAGCCAGAGCTAATCGATGTCACCCCTCCTCGCCGTGAACGCAAAAAAATCACCCAGTGGTATTACCGTTGTGACGACCTCAATCATAAACGCGCGCTACTCAAAGCCATTGTGAACGATCAAGCGGCGCGCGCGATTGTCTTCATAAAAACACGTGAACGCTTGGCGGAACTTCGCGAGTATATGCAGTCACAACAACTCGAATGCGCCTGGATTCAAGGTGAAATGCAACAAGCCAAACGCAATAATGCCATCAGCCGTTTTAGTGAGGGAAAAGTGCGTATTCTCCTCGCGACCGATGTGGCCGCTCGCGGCATTGATGTGCCTGATATAACCCACGTGATTAACTACGATCTTCCGCGGACTGCCGATGTGTATTTACACCGTATTGGTCGCACAGCACGCGCGGGTAAGAAAGGATCTGCCATTTCGCTGGTTGAGGCCCACGATCAGCCCATGATGGATCGCATCACCCGTTATATGGATGAAGATATCAAAGAGCGAACCATTGATGGTTTGAAGCCAAAACATAAAAAAGCAGAGCACAAAAAGAAAAAAAAGAAGCAAAGCGATAAAAAGACAACCACAGCTAAAAAGCCCAAAAAACGCAAATAGATTTAGACATCCATCCGTCACACTGACTGGCTGAAATATAAGGATTTACTCAAGGAGGCCCTACACGGTCTCCTTTTTTTCGCCTGTCACGTCCATTTTACTGCACACTAAACGATCAATTTCACACATCACGCAATGCAATGACACAAAATATTAACAATTGAGCTGCAAATCAGTTTAAGATGCTAGCCGCGATTACAATAAAACATGATGCAAACACAGTAGAAGGAACTCACTATGCAATCGTTTGTCGATTTCTTAAATAGCATCATATGGAGCCCAGTGCTGATCTACACCTGCCTAGGTGCAGGACTGTTCTACTCCATATTGACACGTTTTGTGCAAGTCCGTCATTTCTCCGAGATGTGGCGACTGCTCTTTTCTGGAAAAAGCTCGGAAAAAGGGATCTCTTCATTCCAAGCGCTCGCCGTTTCCCTTTCTGGCCGTGTCGGTACCGGTAATATTGCCGGTGTGGCAGCGGCGATAGGATTTGGTGGCCCAGGGGCTGTTTTTTGGATGTGGGTCGTTGCCTTCTTAGGGGCGGCAACGGCATTCACCGAGTCAACCCTAGCGCAAATTTATAAAGAAGAAGACAACGGTGAGTTCCGCGGTGGGCCAGCGTATTATATTGAAAAAGCGATGGGGCAAAAATGGTATGCCATTCTTTTTGCACTCGCGACACTCCTCGCTTGTGGCGTCATGTTGCCGGGCGTACAGTCGAATGCCATTGGTAATGCCGTTGAAACCGCCTTTGGCTCAGGTGCTATGGTTGATACCGCCATGTTTGGCGCACTCGAGGTGTCTAAAATCATCACCGGCGCCTTTATTTCTGTCGTGCTGGGTTTCATTATTTTTGGTGGCGTGAAGCGTATCGCCCACTTTACCCAGATCGTCGTGCCATTTATGGCGCTGGCGTACATTATTATCGCCTTCGTCATCATTTTGCTCAACATCAGCGAAGTACCTACCGTGTTTGCCATGATTGTTGGCGATGCCTTCACACCAATGGCCGGTGCTGGCGCAGCAATCGGTTGGGGGGTGAAACGTGGGGTTTACTCTAACGAAGCCGGTCAAGGAACGGGCCCCCATGCGGCAGCAGCAGCGAATGTTGAGCACCCAGCACAGCAAGGTTTGGTGCAGTCGTTCTCCGTGTATATCGATACTCTGCTGGTCTGTTCAGCCACCGCATTTATGATCATCATTACCGGCGCTTACAATGTGCACGGTGCCGGTGACGCCTTTATCGTGCAAAACTTAGCCTCATCGGTGGCAGCCAATAGCCCTGAGTTTACTCAGCTTGCCATTGAAGCGGCGATGCCTGGACTGGGCAAACCCTTTATCGCGTTTGCACTTTTCTTCTTCGCCTTTACTACCATTCTTGCCTACTACTACATTGCGGAAACCAACATTGCTTACCTACGTCGCACGTTTAAAGTGCCTGGTATGATGTTTGTACTGAAACTGGTGCTGATGTCCGCGGTATTCTATGGTTGTGTTCGTAGTGCTAACCTCGCTTGGGCATTTGGTGACGCTGGCGTTGGCTTAATGGCTTGGCTCAACATTGTCGGTATCATCATCATCTTCTTCATGTCCAAACCGGCGATGAAGGCGTTGAAAGACTATGAAGAGCAACAAGCCCAAGGGGTTGAAACTTACACCTTTGATCCCGTCAAACTGGGGATCAAAAATGCTGACTACTGGGAGCAGCGCTTGGCGCGTCGCAATGGTACTCAGGACAGCCAAGCAACAGATGCAGATGGAAAGCCGATTAATCCAACCGCGTAATCCATCCTAAAGCGATAAAATACAGGGCGCCTTAGAGGGCGCCCTTTTTTATGGGTATAGCGGTAATGCCGTGCGCATTACGTATTACAGGCTTAGTCTTCTAAACGAAAAATAATATCGACTTGATCGCGTATCTGCATAGTCGCATCCTGATAGGTCGCTGCCACTTCAGCACTGTCACTACGCATTTGTGCGTTCATCATCACCGGGCGCGGATGACTTGAGCGGTAGCGCACTTGCCAAACGCCATCAATGCGCATCCCCAGGCTTTTAGCCAAGGCATCTGCTTTATCTTTTGCGTCGTTAACAGCAGCCTCGCGCGCCTTGTCTTTAAGCGCCAACTGTTCGCTACTGGTTAGCTGTACCTGTCGGATACGGTTGATCCCCTCGCCCAACGCACCATCTAGCACTGCATTCAATTTGTCTAGCTGATTTAGCGTCACCGTCACCTGTCGTTCGGCACGATAACCTATCAGTTCAGGCGCTTTGTCTTTTGTATGTTGATAACGTGGAGATAGCTGGATATGGGCGCTCTCTATCTGATCACGTTTCACACCTTGTTTTGCCAGCCGTTCGATAAAAGCAGCAACCGCTTTATCTGATGCGCTTTTTGCTGCTTTGGCGGTTTTTCGCTCAGTGACCACGCCAACATCAATATTGGCCATATCAGGCGCTGCCGTGATTTCCCCAACACCTGTGATCTCTAAATGAGGAAAATCGATGTTGGCCATCACCGCCGGGGAAATAACCAACGCGCCGGTGAGCCATATTATTGCTTTAAACTTACGCATCATCTCTCCTTTTATGGATTCAAATTATCATGAGGTTACAGGTCAGACTCTTTTATCAGCGAAAGACTCCCTCGCTTAGGTCAAGTTTATGTTAAAACCCGATCAACGCCATTTATTACTCGGCACAAACCTGTATGTGATCGGCAATTTCTCTTCTTGCTCCCGTATCCGTTACATGATGAAGAAAATTCGGTTCCCTTTCCGGGTCGCTCTGCTTAAAGTGAGGGGAATGACACGAGATAAAAGGAATAGACCGTGAGCAGTTTTTTAGTTGCACTTCAAGGCTTAGGATTAAGTCTCACCATGATTATCCCCATTGGCGCGCAAAACGCCTATGTGATTAACCAAGGGATCAGCCGTGAACACCATATGATCACTGCATCCATTTGCTTTGTCTGCGATATTGTCTTGATCTCGACAGGTATCTTCGGTGGAGGCGCTTTATTAGCGAGCTATCCTTTATTGCTGAATACGATAACTATCGCTGGCATCGCGTTTCTCAGTGTGTATGCGTGGCAGTTTATACAAAGTGCGCGTCAGCAACATCAGGAAGACGACTTAACAGTACCGAGCATGAGCCGCGGGCGCCGAGCAGTGATCATTGGTGCGCTTGCGGTGACCTTGCTCAACCCGCATGTTTACCTTGATACCGTGGTGGTGTTAGGGGCGATTGGCGGCCAGTTTGCATTCGATGAGCGAATTGCCTTTACGATCGGCGCGCTGATGGGGTCATGTTTATGGTTTTATGGCTTATCCGCAGGGGCTGCCCGCTTATCGCCTTGGCTGTCGACGCCATCGATACGTCGATTACTCGACCTGTTAATGGCCAGTATGATGATCTTTGTTGCCGGCAAACTGGCGTTCGGTCTTTATGCACGCTTGCTCGCCAGTTAAGCCATGGGAATGGATGCGGCACACTTACCGCACCCATACCAGTGAAAACCAATAGACTGCTAAAACCAATAGACTGCTTACGCTTGGCTCTCACCGCGCTCGAAATGAACACTCATTTGCGGGAAAGGGATTTCAATACCGTTTGCGTCCAGCGCTTCTTTGATGGTCGGCAGGAGCTCAAAATACACACTCCAGTAATCTTCTGTTTTCACCCAAGGTCGAACGACGAAGTTCACGGATGAGTCGGCCAATGTCATCACCGCCACATTAGGCTCAGGATCTTTTAGAATAAGCGGATGCTGCGTCACAATATCGGTTAATACCGCTTTGGTTTTCTTCAAATCCGCGCTGTACGCCACACCAATGGTTAAATCAATGCGACGTGTCGCATGCTTAGAATAGTTAGTGATAGGGCTGCTGATCACTGAACCATTCGGCACCACCACCATTTTGTTGTCAGGGGTGGTCAGCACGGTAGAGAAAATTTGTATCGACTCGACAGAGCCTGCAACACCTGCCAGTTCGACATAATCCCCTGATTTAAAGGGGCGAAACATCACAATCAAGACGCCAGCGGCAAAGTTAGCTAACGATCCTTGTAAGGCTAAACCGACGGCTAAACCAGCAGCACCAAGAATCGCAATCACAGAAGCGGTTTGTACGCCAACACGGCTGAGTGCCGCAATCAGCACGATGATAAAAAGCAAGTATCGAACCAAGCCATGGATGAACTCAACCACCGCATTGTCCATATTACGCTTGCGCATTACTCCCGCCATGGAATTGGCGAGTCCTTTTACCACCATGTTACCGATCACTAAAATCAATAATGCTGAGACAATATTGACCCCATATTGAATCAATAAATCTTGGTTGTTGGTGAGCCATGTTTGTGCCCACTTCGCCCCTTCTACCACCGTGTTCTCTTCACTCATTCCTTTTTCCCTCTATGATTGGAATAAATCATAACCTAATAGTAACAGGCTTTTACCCTCCGCTGTCTATCTTCGCGTCTTCGTTCAGTGAACGCGGCATCACCATATATAAAAAAAGCCCGCCAAATATGGCGGGCTCATGTCTTCTTGTGCTATCAGTACTGTAACTTACAGTACGTCAACCGCGTTAAGATCTTTAAAGGCTTGCTCAAGACGTGCAACCATTGATTCTTGACCTTTACGCAACCATACGCGTGGATCGTAGAATTTTTTGTTTGGCTGATCATCACCTTTCGGGTTACCGATTTGGCTTTGCAGATAACCTTCGTTGTCTTGATAATACTGACGGATACCATCCCATGTTGCCCACTGGGTATCGGTATCGATGTTCATTTTGATCACGCCATAGCCAATAGACTCTTGAATCTGCGCTTCTGAAGAGCCCGAACCGCCATGGAAGACGAAGTTTAGGCCATTGGTCGGCAGACCAAATTTCTCTGAGCAGTAAGCTTGTGATTCACGTAGGATTTCTGGCTTAAGTACTACGTTACCTGGCTTATAAACACCGTGAACGTTACCGAATGAAGCGGCAATGGTGAAGCGAGGGCTTACAGCAGACAGTTTTTCGTATGCGTACGCCACTTCTTCTGGCTTGGTGTAAAGGTCAGCGGTATCAACATCGCTGTTATCCACGCCGTCTTCTTCACCACCAGTAATGCCCAGTTCGATTTCCAGCGTCATGCCCATTTTGTCCATGCGCGCCAGGTATTCGGCACAGATTTCCATGTTCTCTTCCAGTGACTCTTCAGAAAGATCAATCATGTGAGAAGAGAACAGTGGCTTGCCGTGTTCTTTAAAGAAAGCTTCACCGGCATCAAGCAGACCGTCGATCCACGGCAGCAGTTTTTTCGCTGCATGGTCAGTATGCATAATCACTGGCACACCATACACTTCAGCCATCGCGTGAACGTATTTCGCACCGGCAACAGCGCCTTTAATTTGCGCTTCTTGACCGTCTAGCTTCAGGCCTTTGCCTGGGAAGAAGCCTGCACCACCGTTAGAGAATTGAATAACCACTGGCGCTTTTACTTTCGCCGCAGCTTCCATTACAGCGTTGATAGAGTCAGTGTTTACCACGTTAACCGCTGGCAACGCGAACTTGTTCTCTTTAGCAACTTCAAATACTTTCTGAACATCATCGCCAGAGATAACGCCAGGTTTTACAAAATCAAAAACTTTAGACATGGCTCTTGTCCTATTAAATCGGGTTGTCTTTGCTGAACTGAGTAAAGATGCGTATCGGCACCCTTATCAATACGGTGCAATCGTTTACGACTCGGCCTATTGTAGTCAAACGAAAGCAAAAACGGGAGACATCACTCCCGTTTTATCGTCGGATTTATGCGTCTTTCGCACGCGCTTCCAGCATTTCTACCGCTGGAAGTGGTTTGCCTTCAACAAACTCAAGGAAGGCGCCGCCGCCGGTTGAGATGTAAGACACATCGGCTTTAATGCCAAATTTATCAATTGCAGCCAAGGTATCACCACCGCCTGCAACCGAGAAGCCTTCAGACTCAGCGATTGCTTTTGAAATCCCTGCAGTGCCTGCTTCGAAGTTCTTAAACTCGAAAACACCCACTGGGCCATTCCAAAGAATGGTTTTGGCATTTTTCAAGATGTCAGCCAGTGCTTGGGTAGATTCTGGCCCTAGGTCGAAGATCATGTCATCGTCTTGCACGTCTTCAACACGCTTGATTTCAGCCTCTGCATTTTCATCAAACGCTTTGGCACACGCAACGTCGGTCGCAACAGGAATATGGCACTCTTCCATCAAAGATTTCGCCGTATCCACCAAATCTGCTTCATAAAGCGATTTGCCCACATTGTGGCCGTCCGCTGCAATAAAGGTGTTGGCAATACCACCACCGACAACCAGTTGGTCTGCAACGGTAGACAGTGATTTCAAAACGGTCAGTTTGGTCGACACTTTTGACCCACCCACAATCGCCACCATTGGACGAGCAGGGTTATCCATTGCTTTACCAAGCGCGTCGAGTTCGTTCGCCAGTAATGGTCCCGCACATGCGATCGGTGCATGCGTGCCCACACCATGGGTTGATGCTTGCGCGCGGTGCGCAGTACCAAAGGCGTCCATCACAAAAATATCGCACAGTGCGGCGTACTTTTTAGACAGTGCTTCGTCGTTCTTCTTCTCGCCTTTATTAAAGCGAACGTTTTCTAGCACGACGAGCTCACCGGCGTTCAGTTCAAGACCGTCTAAGTAATCTTTAGCCAGGCTAACGTTGCAGTCTAGCGCGTCGTCAAGATAGTTCACGACAGGTTGCAGTGAGTATTGGTCTTCAGGTTGTCCTTCTTCAGGACGCCCCAAGTGAGAGGTCACCATCACTTTCGCGCCGGCTTCCAAGCAGTGTTTGATGGTAGGCAATGACGCCAAAATACGTGCGTCAGAGGTAACTTTACCGTCTTTTACCGGCACGTTCAGATCCGCACGGATAAAGACACGCTTTCCGGCAAGATCTAAGTCGGTCATCTTAATTACAGACATAGGGTCCTCTCTATAAGGTTGCAAATTGAAACTGACTTAATCAGGGCGACCCCCTTGCGTTAGCGCACTCATTGCGCCATCGCCAAGGTGGTATCCAACATTCGGTTGGCAAAGCCCCACTCGTTGTCGCACCAAACCAACGTTTTTATCAGCTGATGATTACTCACCCGCGTTTGCGACCCATCGACAATGGCACTGTGTGAGTCGTGGTTGAAGTCTATCGACACCAAGGGCGCTTCGGTATAATCCAGTATACCGTCTAATGTACATCGAGATGCGGTTTGCAGAGCTTGATTTACGTCATTAACTTTCACTTTAGTACGTACAGTGACACTTAAATCCATAGCTGTCACGTTTATCGTCGGCACACGCACAGAAATCGCTTCGAACTTGTCAGAAAATTTCGGAAAAATCCTACCGATCCCAACATGCAATTTGGTATCGACAGGAATGATAGACTGGCTAGCCGTGCGTGTACGACGAAGATCGGAATGGTAGGCATCGATCACCTGCTGATCATTCATTGAAGAGTGAATGGTGGTAATGGTGCCAGACTCAATACCAAAGTGCTCATCCAGCGCTTTGATCACCGGCACAATGCAGTTTGTGGTACAAGATCCATTGGAGACAATACGATCGTCTGTCGTCAATGCCTCGTGATTGACGCCATATATCACGGTTCGGTCGACATCTTGGCTCGCAGGGTGTGAAAACAAGACTTTTTTAGCGCCAGCGGCAATGTGTGCTTCGCCGTCTTCACGGGTACCAAATTTACCCGTACAGTCTAAGACAATATCAACATCAAGATCACGCCAAGGTAACAGTTGTAATTCCGGTAAGTGAAGAAGGCGAATGCTGTCGGTGGCGACAAACAAATGTTCTTGATTGTAAGAAACAGGCCAACCGAATCGACCGTGGCTCGAGTCATACTGGAGCAGATGCGCCATCGCTTCCGGCTCGGCGAGTTCATTAATCGCCACCACTTGAATGCGATCGTGCTTACCGCTCTCGTACAGGGCACGCAATACGCTGCGCCCTATGCGGCCAAATCCATTAATTGCGACTCTGAGTGCCATGTCCATCGGTGCTTGTTTGACGATGGTACACAGTGTATCTCAAGCACGTAAAAGACGCACGTATTGTGTGAGTCTTCTCACGCGAGTTGAGAACAAAGCGTAGTAAAAAAACGCCCGTCCGGTAAAAGTCCGAGACGGGCGTGGCAGTGTGATGGCGGCTTCAATCGATGCAGCAAGACCATCCTTTATTGTGACTTAGAAGCTGATATTCATGCCTAACCAATATCGGCGTTCATCACTGATATAGCCGTAATCCTCATAGTCACGTTCTTTGTCCAATAGATTATAAACCGCACCTTGAAGCTCAATGGCGTCGCTGAGCTGATAGTTCATCCCAGCGTCTACCAAGGTGTAGCTCGGCTCTATATTGCTTCGCGAGGATGGGCCTTTGACAGGATCCATTTCTTCGCCACGGTAGGTCGCGCTGACCCAAGGGCTCAACCGCTCGGTGGCTTGCCAGTTTACTTCGCCATACGCGAGCTGCTGAGGAATTTGATTCAGAGGTTGGCCTTTATACGCACCGGTCTTCTGCTCCGAATCGGTGTAGGTATAACTGGCGCTGATATCAATGGTGTCAGTCACGGGAGCAGATACATTGGCCTCTATGCCTTGGGTAACGGCTTCGTCAACATTGATTCGATAAGTTGGATCTGAGCCAAACCGATTGGGACCGTCGGTGCACACGGAAGCCGGGCAGGTCACACGGGTGATCTTATCTTTAAAGTCATTATGGAATGCTGTTAACGAGCCACTAACTCCGGTGTCGCCTTGATAGTTAATACTCACTTCTGAGTTCACAGACGTTTCAGGTTCCAGGTCGGCGTTACCATAGATATTACCGCCACGACTCACTTGCGCCCAATTCGGCGCAATTTCTCGCAGTTGTGGTGAACGGAATCCGGTCGCGATCCCACCTTTCACTATCCAGCTATCGGTGAGCTGATAAACACCATACAGGCGTGGACTGGCGTGATAATCATAGTTTTCATCATGATCAACACGTAGGCCTAGCGTCACGCTAAATGGGTCAATCACTCGCCATTCATCCTCCACAAACAAGGCGGCCTGAGTATTGTCAATTTCAGTTTGGCTCGATGCTTGATTAGAGGAAAAGTCTTCCAGTTCGGCATGGGTCACCGAGCCGCCAACCGTCAAAGTGTGTGTGTCAAAATCACGGATAAGACGGGTTTTAAACTCGGTGTTGTTAATCGTCATCTCACGACTTTTATTGCGGCTTTGCTCGTGCTGTAGGTGTGAGTCTGACCAGCCCCACGTCCAATGTCCTTCATGGCCGAGCGCTACCGATTGTCGCCGATATTCATTATTGCTGTTTTCACAACCGCCTCGACAACCCTCGGTCGGCACGGTTTTACCCATTTGGCCATTGCGCTCTTGCGAGCTCGCGCCTAGGTCCAGGGTCCATTGTTGAAAATCGCTGGCATCATAGGTCAACGAGGTTGATAGGCTGCGTAAAGATTTATCCTCGTAACCGAAAGTAATGTCGTCTTCTTGACGTTGAACCGTTTGGCCCGATACCTTCATACCCAGTTTATCGCTTAGGGCGCCAGAAAGGTAAAAGTTGGCACTTTGTTCATCGCCTGATGCGCGTTTTTCTTGTAATAACGTACTCAGCTGCACGTTACCGTGCCACTCTTGCTGGTTACGACGCGTAATAATGTTAATTACCCCACCAATGGCATCAGAGCCATACAATGTCGACATCGGCCCGCGAATCACCTCAATACGCTCAATCGCTTGCAAAGGCGGCAGCCAACCTTGTTCAATGCCGGGTCCGTCGCTGTTTGGGCGTGTTTCTCGACTGGTGGTACGCTTTCCATCCACCAGCATCAAGGTATATTTTGACCCCATACCGCGAATGCTTATATCCGTGGTATCGCCACCGCCTGTCACGACCACGCCAGGGATGCGTTTTAGGGCATCCGTGACATCTCGATAATAACGACCTTCTAGTTGGTCACGGCTAATCACACTGATACTTGCTGGCGCCTTTGCTGTGGCTTGCTCAAATCCTGAGGCCGTGATGACCATGGTTTCAGTATTTTGATCGACCGCTTCAGCCGCATGAATGGCACTTAAGGGGATACCGGCTAAAACCATCCCAAGTACGCAGGGACGAAGACAACTGGACATAATCAACTCCATTCTGTGATAATGATTATCGTTTGTTATATGATAATTATTCACATCTAAGTCAGGACAACTAGTGGCAAAACAGGAACACTTCGTTCCAGTGATAGAACGACGTCATAGTCACCAAACGACAAGTGTGGACTTTCAACGGAATCAAAAAGGACGATTATGCAGGACTTCTCCTCTATTCGTGCATTTGTTGCTTTATGCCAACATCAAAGCCTAACGGCGGCCGCGAAAGCACTGGGACAGCCCAAATCAACTCTCAGTCGTCGTTTAGCGCAGCTCGAGACAGATATGGGGCAGTCACTGACACAACGGCAAGGAAACCGGCTAGTGTTAACCAAAGCAGGCGAGATATTCTCCCGTTACTGCCAACAAATGCTCGATTTGGTCGAGGAAAGTGAAGAAGCGATCCAAGGGTTAAATAATCACCTTCAAGGGCCAATTGACGTGATTTGCCACCCAGGCATGATGCGTGGATGGGCAGGGCCATCGATAAATGCCTTTTTAGCGCAACACCCCAAGGTTTCCATTACATTAACGAGTGACGTCAGCCCAGCGCGTATCCAGTCTGCGGATCTGATTATTTGGGCGGGCGATATTATACTGCCGATGAACTGTCGAGCTCATAAGCTAGGCACTTGGCAATATGGTATTTATGCTGCACCACACTACGTGGCACAACACGGCCCTTTTATGCATCCAAGCGCTTTGGACGGCCATCCATGGCTGGATGTTTTTGCCCTTCGGCGGCAAGGGTTGACGCTCCATAATCACGATAACACCTACCATTTAAGCGCCATGCCTAGCCGTTTCAATTGCGACATGATAGCGATCCAGTTAGATGCGATTGCAAATGGACAAGGTGTCGGACTTCTGCCGACTTGGAGTGCAGCTGGCTATCAGAAACACCACCCTGATAAAATTATACGGTGTTTAGCGCAATGGCACTCAGCGCCGGTCCCATTACATCTTTATTGCAGTGCTGGCCGCCTTCCTCTGCGTGTCGAGTCACTCAAACATTGGCTGCAAGAAGCGGCTCCAACCGGCTGGCAACCCGCAAGATCGCCTCAAGCCGTTACTTAGGACAATACGATACGGCTCGCCTTTGCTATACCTAGAGAGGCCCCCTGATGCATTAACTGACTTGCGTTTATCGTATTTGCGAATAAAATAGACGTCTAGAAGTTAAAACATCTGAGATGATCGGCGAGACAACTCGCTACGTATCGTCGGTATTCTTGATAACCAATGAGAGTGTCACATGGCTAAGCACCTGTTTACCTCAGAGTCCGTCTCTGAAGGCCATCCTGATAAAATCGCCGATCAGATTTCTGATGCGGTCTTGGATGCCATTCTTGAGCAAGATCCCAAAGCGCGCGTTGCCTGCGAAACCTACGTGAAGACCGGAATGGTCATGGTAGGCGGGGAAGTGACGACCTCAGCCTGGGTTGATATTGAAGAGCTCACTCGCCAAACGGTACGCGATATTGGTTACGTCCATTCCGATATGGGTTTTGATGCCAATTCTTGTGCAGTATTGAACACCATTGGCAAGCAATCGCCTGATATAAACCAAGGCGTTGACCGCGCTGATCCCAAAGATCAAGGTGCGGGCGATCAAGGGATTATGTTTGGTTTTGCCACCAATGAAACCAATGTACTGATGCCAGCCCCTATTACTTACTCACACCGTTTGGTTGAGCGCCAAGCGCAAGTGCGTAAAGATGGCACCTTAGATTGGCTACGTCCTGATGCAAAAAGCCAGGTCACTTTCGCCTACGACAACGGCAAGATTGCGGGCATTGACGCCGTGGTGCTGTCAACACAGCATGGCGACAGCATTTCAACCGACGATCTCCGCGAAGCGGTCATGGAAGAAATTATCAAACCGGTTCTGCCTGCAGAATGGCTCACCAAAGAGACCAAATTCTTTATTAATCCAACGGGTCGCTTTGTGATTGGTGGCCCGATGGGAGACTGTGGTTTAACCGGCCGTAAAATTATCGTGGATACCTACGGTGGCGCAGCCCGTCACGGTGGCGGGGCATTCTCAGGCAAAGATCCATCAAAAGTGGATCGTTCTGCCGCCTACGCCGCACGTTATGTAGCGAAAAACATCGTCGCAGCTGGCCTTGCTGACCGCTGTGAGATTCAATTGTCGTACGCCATTGGTGTGGCCGAGCCAACGTCTATCATGGTCGAAACCTTTGGCACTGAAAAAGTGGCGCCAGAGGTGATTATTAAAGCTGTTCGTGAGCACTTCGATCTACGTCCGTATGGCCTACAAGAAATGCTCGACTTACTGCAACCTATTTATAAGCAAACTGCTGCGTATGGCCATTTTGGTCGTGAAATTTTCCCATGGGAGAAAACCGACAAAGCAGACCTATTGCGTGAATTTGCCAAGCTTGGTTAATCTGGCCTGATTCGCTTTTTACAAAGGGAAGCGTTCGCTTCCCTTTTTTGATCGCAGTGTGAGTCGACACCTATGCCTTCTCTTTCTAACACCTTGATACAATCGGTCACCGACCAGGTTCACGCCTGTATTGATCGTGCCAATCGACAACTAGATCGCCAACTGGTTTATCCAACAATTGGCTTTACGTTACGAGGGCGCGCCGCAGGCACCGCGCATCCGACAGAATGGCGATTAAGGTTTAATCCGGTATTGCTCCAGCAGCACGCCGACGCTTTTTTTCATGAGGTGATCCCGCATGAAGTCTGTCATTTAGTCACGTTCGCGCTGCATGGGCGTGTCAAACCTCATGGTCCGGAATGGCGCGACCTAATGACTAACTTGTTTCATGTTCCAGCAAACACGACCCACCAGCTTGATATCACAGCGGTGCAAGGGAAAACCTTCTCGTACCAATGCCGTTGTGGGCCAGTGGCCTTAACGATACGCCGTCATCATAAAGTTCTGCGCGGCCAGGCAACCTATCGGTGCAAACAGTGCCAACAGATACTGACGCCGGTTAGCGAAAAACATTAGCCATTTGCTTTTCCGTTCACCGTCCCCATATTATTGACACGTTCCCGATTAACACATCACCTATTGCCACCGGTAGCCATGTTACACTGGAGGCTGATTGATAATGGAAAGCGAACACCATGCGAATTCCTCGAATTTATCACCCGGCGCCTTTACCGTCTCAAGGCACGGTGACCTTAAGCGATGAAGCGGCGAATCATCTAGGCCGCGTATTAAGAATGCAAGCAGAGCAACCAATTCTGCTTTTTGATGGTTCTGGGGCACAATTTCCAGCGACCTTGACGCAAATCAGTAAGAAACACGTCACCGCAACCATCTCAGCCCGCGAAGAGGTCGGTGTTGAATCGCCACTAGATTTTGAACTGGGACAGGTTATTTCTCGTGGTGAGAAAATGGAATTTACCGTACAAAAATCGGTTGAGTTAGGGGTAAATACCATTACGCCACTTTTATCGGCGCGATGTGGGGTCAAGATCAATGCTGATCGACTGGAGAAAAAACGCCAACAATGGCAAAAAATAGCCATTGGCGCGTGCGAACAAAGTGGGCGCAATATCGTCCCCACCGTGAATCCCGTGATCAACCTAGACACTTGGTGCCAACAGGCATTTGATGGATTGAAACTCAACCTTCATCCTCGCGCACCGTATTCCCTCAATACACTTCCTCAAGCCCCTTCTAAGCTACGTTTGTTGATTGGGCCAGAAGGCGGATTGTCAGAAGAAGAAATAGCGATGACACGTGATCGTGGTTTTGAAGAAATTTTATTGGGCCCTCGGGTCTTACGCACAGAAACGGCGGCGCTGACAGCCATTACCGCGCTACAAGTCCGTTTTGGCGACCTGGGTTAACGGCAAACAGGAGAGACATGATGAAAATAGGTGTAGTGATGGATCCCATTGAGGCCATCAGTGTAAAAAAAGACTCCACGTTTGCCATGATGTTGGCGGCACAACAACGCGGCTGGGAAATACATACTATTTCGATGAATGATATGTCGATGCTGCAGGGTGAACCGAGTGCTCGCACCCAAACAGTGAGTGTCATGGATGATCCTAACAATTGGTATCAAGTACACCAAACACAAACCCTACCGCTGCGCGCGTTTGATGCGATCTTGATGCGAAAAGATCCCCCCTTTGATACCGAGTATATCTATGCGACCTACATGCTAGAGCGCGCAGAAGAAGCCGGTGTTTTAATTGTGAACAAACCGCAAAGCCTCCGTGACTGTAACGAGAAACTCTATACCGCTTGGTTCCCTGAACACACACCCACCACCTTAGTGACACGACGTGCCGACGAGATTCGTGCATTCCAAGCCCAGCACGGTGATGTTATTTTGAAGCCGCTCGATGGCATGGGGGGCGCCTCTATTTTCCGGGTCAAACAAGGTGATCCGAATATTGGTGTGATCATTGAGACCCTTACTGAGCATGGCCAACGTTTTTGCATGGCACAAACCTTCGTCCCTGACATCAGCAATGGTGATAAGCGCATCTTAATTGTTGACGGCGAACCGGTGCCCTACTGTTTGGCCCGCATTCCAGCAGAAGGTGAAACGCGCGGTAATCTCGCCGCCGGTGGCCGTGGTGAAGCACGTCCTTTATCGGAGACGGATTGGGCAATTGCACGTGCAGTCGCACCGACATTGAAAGAAAAAGGGCTGATCTTCGTTGGACTCGATGTGATCGGCGATAAGCTCACAGAAATCAATGTCACCAGTCCGACCTGTATTCGTGAAATTGACGCCGCGTATGATATTTCCGTAGGCGACATCTTGATGGAAGCGATCGCCCAACGCTGCAAATAAAAAATGAGGCGCATTGCGCCTCTATGATTGCCTAAATACACATATTTTGCGCATACTCAACGTAAGCGTACGAACAGGAGACGGCGATATGGATCTGAAAAATCATTTTTTAATCGCAATGCCGAGCATGGCCGATAGCCGTTTTCAACAGGGTGTTATCTACGTGTGTGAGCATAATCATGACGGCGCCATGGGGTTAATGATCAATCACCCTATTAACTTGTCCGTGGGTAAAATGCTGGACCAAATTGAGGTAGAGCGCGACGTGCCGCTTTCCAAAACAACCGAAAGTCTGACTCAATCCGTTTTATTTGGCGGGCCGGTGTCTGAAGATCGAGGATTTGTGCTGCATCCGGCCAATTGTTCGTATGGCACCAGTGTGCCCGTATCGGATCAATTAGCCGTGACCACCTCAAAAGATATCTTATCGATTCTCGGGACCGAGCAACAGCCAGAGCAATTTTTGGTGGCCTTGGGTTATGCAGGCTGGGAGGCCGGACAGCTTGAACAAGAGTTAGCCGAAAATAGTTGGCTCACACTGGAGGCCGATCCCAGCGTAATTTTTGATACCCCTGTCCACCAACGTTGGCAAAAAGCGCTCGACCAACTCGGCATTGACGCCGCCAACCTTTCTTCACAAGTAGGACACGCATGAACGCACAAACCGTGATGGGTTTTGATTACGGGGTAAAAAGCATTGGCGTTGCCATCGGTCAGTCGTTAACCGGCACCGCTCGCCCTTTATGCGCTTTGAAAGCGCGCGATGGTATTCCTAACTGGGATGACATTGATGCCCTATTAAAAGAATGGCAACCTGATTATTTAGTGGTTGGGTTGCCATTAGATTTACAAGGTGAACCTCTCGATACCATTACACCCAGAGCGAAAAAATTTGCCAATCGCTTACATGGGCGCTTTGGTTTCCCGGTCTCGTTACATGATGAGCGCCTATCAACACGCGAAGCCCGCGCAGCACTTTTTGAACAAGGCGGCTACAAAGCCTTAGGTAAAGGAGCTGTCGACGCCCAGTCAGCCGTTGTGATTATTGAAAGCTGGTTTGAGCGCCAATATGCTGAGCCGTTTCACGCCTCGGAATAACCCCTTGGTCGGTCAGCCGTATTATCGCCTGCTCCATAGTTTGCATCCCCTGGGCGACGCCTGTTTGCATCATGGAAGTCATCTGCGCCACCTTGTCTTCACGGATAAGGTTAGCAATCGCAGGGGTGGCTTTCATAATTTCATACGCAGCGACCCGTCGGCCCTGGGTGTTTTTGACGAGCTGCTGCGATACTACCGCCTGCAAAGAGGCAGACAACATAGAGCGAACCAAGGGCTTATCACTCCCTGGAAACACATCGATAATCCGGTCAACGCTTTTCGCCGCACTCGCGGTATGTAACGTGGCAAAGACTAAATGGCCAGTTTCTGCGGCCGTCAATGCTAAGCTTATTGTCTCTAAGTCTCGTAGCTCGCCGACCAGAATCACATCTGGATCCTCCCGTAAGGCCGAACGCAGCGCCTGTTGAAAGGATTGCGTATCACGATTCACTTCCCGCTGATTCACTAAGCTTTGTTGCGGCGAGTGAATAAACTCGATCGGATCTTCAATAGTAAGAATATGCTTTTGTTGATGACGATTAATATGATCAACCATCGCTGCCAACGTCGTTGATTTGCCCGATCCCGTCGGCCCAGTCACGAGTACCAGCCCCTGAGTGAGCGACGCGAGCTCTGTTAAGACAGAAGGTGCGTTTAACGCTTCCAAGGTTGGCAGCGCCTCTGGGATAACCCGAAATACCGCCGCGCACCCATGTTGCTGATGAAAAGCGTTCACCCGAAACCGGCCAACCGAGGCCAGCTCAAACGAAAAATCCACCTCCCATTCGGTTACAAACGTTTGCCGTTGCTGGGGATTCATCACAGCGATAATCAATTGCTCGACCACTTGATGATTGAGCGCAGGTAGACTGAGCTTGCGCACATCGCCATCTACCCGCACCATTGGCGGCACGCCCGCAGAAAGATGTAGATCTGACGCACGATGCTTTACACTAAAGGCCAATAGCTCAGTAATTTCCATTCATTTTCCTCGTAGAATCAGGTATGTGTAATATTAAGCAGAATATTGAACAGGTCAGGGAACAAATAGACCTCGCCACCCAAAAATGCGGCCGACCCGATCATTCGGTGCAGTTGCTTGCGGTGAGTAAAACAAAACCCGTCGAGGCGATCGCAGAGGCCGTGGCCGCAGGTCAAACCGCATTTGGCGAAAACTACGTGCAGGAAGGCGTCGAAAAAGTGGAGCACTTTGCCACACATGCCCCAAACACAAAGATTGAATGGCACTTTATTGGTCCAATTCAGTCGAACAAAACGCGCTTGATCGCCAGCCACTTTGATTGGGTCCACTCAGTCGATCGGTTAAAAATTGCTAAACGTCTAAGTGAGCAACGTCCCGCACATTTGCCGCCACTCAACGTTTTAGTACAAGTGAATACCAGCGGTGAGGCGTCTAAATCAGGCATAACACTGGATGAAGCCATGGATTTGATTGAATCAATGCGGGCTTTACCCAACCTCACCGTGCGAGGATTCATGTCGATCCCGCAACCGGAAACAGATTATCAGCACCAATGTGCCGCGTTTGAGCCTTTAGCGACCGCGTTTAATTCGCTCCACGCACACACGCCGACTATTGATACCTTATCGATGGGTATGAGCGGTGATATGGCAGCTGCCATTGCATGTGGCAGTACCATGGTAAGAATCGGCACCGCCGTTTTTGGTGCACGTGATTACCGCTAACGATACCTACACAGAATGATGAGAACAACAGGAACCGAATACATGGAACATCGCCCTCTCACCTTTATTGGGGCTGGCAACATGGCTCGATCCATCATTGCCGGACTCGTGGATGCAGGATATCCCGCCTCAGCCATTACAGCCGCGTCACCCAGCGCGCATCCTAACGATGTGCTGACAACGCAATACGGGATCCAAACCACCACAAACAACCTTCTTGCTTGCCAACAAGCGGAAGTGATCGTTTTAGCGGTAAAACCCCAATTAATGGCAAAAGTATTAAGCGACTTGCCAGCGGTCGATTGGTCGTCGAAAATGGTGATCTCAATAGCCGCTGGCATCAATGTTGCCCGTCTTAATCAAATGGCTGGTACATCACTTAATCTGGTGCGCGTGATGCCGAATACACCTTCGCTGGTGGGTAAAGGCATGAGCGGCCTGTACGCATCACCGGGTGTGACGACGGGTGATCAAGACTATGCCTCCGCGCTGATGAAAGCGGTGGGTGAAGTCTGCTGGGTCGATAATGAGGCGAGTATCAATGGTGTGATTGCGGCTGCAGGCAGTGCGCCGGCCTATTTTTTCCGCTTTATGGAAGCCATGCAGCAAGAAGCCATTCGCCAAGGTTTTACTGACCAGCAAGCAAGGGCGTTGGTACAACAAGCCGCACTGGGAGCGGCAGAAATGGTGGCCGCGAACCCAGACACCACGCTTGGAGAACTACGCGAGCAGGTGACTTCAAAAGGAGGAACCACCGCAGAAGCGTTGCAAGTATTCGAGCAGCACAATATTAGCGACATAGTCGCACAGGCCATGCAGGCGGCGGTGAGCCGTGCTGAGCAAATGGAACAAGAATTTTAATCACTAAGGCGACGATATGAATGCAATGACCTTTCTGATCAACACCGCGTTTGATCTTTACATTATGGTGGTGTTACTCCGTATATGGCTACAATGGTCTCGGGCCGATTTTTATAACCCGTTCTCTCAATTTGTGGTGAAGGCGACCCAACCTGTTGTGGGTCCACTGCGCCGGATGGTTCCCGCGCTCGGTGGATTAGATCTCGCGACCGTCCTCTTTGCTTATCTGCTGATGGTCGCTAAATTTGTGGCACTGGATTTAGTCGCCGGCAATCCATTAGCAATGAGTTCAGGAATGTTCCTGTTTTCTGCCATTGCGCTGCTTAAAGCAGCCGGTAAACTGCTGTTTTGGGTGCTGATCCTACGTGCTATTCTCAGCTGGGTTAGCCAAGGCAATAACCCTGTAGAGCAAGTGTTCCATCAGTTAACCGAACCGGTTTGCGCCCCAGTGCGTCGCATCCTCCCTCCTATCGGTGGACTGGATCTCAGTATTTTGGTGATCTTTATTGGTCTACAATTTATCAATATGTTAATTGGCGACATGGTCGGCCCAGTTTGGTACGCCCTATAAGGGATATGCGCCTCACCCTGACAAGGATCGGGCTGAGGCGCTCGTGCGTACTGGTTTCGGTATGCTCATGCGATCACAACAAGGAAAGATTATGCGTAACCTCATTGCTTTGATGATTAGCCTCTGTGGCATAGTCATGACCCCAGCTTGGGCGGGCCAGTTTAAAGAAATCGGCGAATTAGAGGTGCACTACAACACCTTATCAACGACGTTTTTAACCCCTGACATCGCCAAGCAATATGATATTACCCGCAGCGGCTATCGCGGGTTGGTTAATATCGCGGTTCTCGACACCATGCAGCTTGGAAAACCGGCGATTGCCGCCAAGGTCCAAGGCCAAGTCAAAAACTTGGTGGGTAACAGTCGAGAGCTAGATTTTACCGAGATCCGCGAAGGCGACGCGATTTATTACATTGCGACCTTTGCCGCTGATGATGAGGAAACCTATCAATTCCAGATTGATCTCAACGCAGCGGGCAATCGCAGTGCCTCCTTCGACTACAATTACACGTTTTACGTCGATACCCCTTAACAGGGTGACAAACACATAGGTAACCGACATGAATAAAGTTGTGCTGGCAACCGGCAATGCAGGCAAAGTAAAAGAAATGGCCGGGCTACTCGGCGAATTTGGTTTTGAGGTTCTGCCGCAAAGTGATTTTGCGGTGACAGAAGCTGACGAAACCGGGACCACTTTTATTGAAAATGCCATCATTAAAGCCCGCCACGCGGCGAAACTGACCGGGCTTCCAGCCATCGCCGATGATTCAGGCCTTGAGGTGGATGCGCTAAAAGGCGCACCTGGCGTCTATTCAGCTCGCTATGCTGGCGATGACGCCAATGATGCCGATAATGTCGCCAAGCTACTCGACGCAATGCATGATACTGATACCCATGCACGCCAAGCACGTTTTCATTGCGTATTGGTGTACATGCGCCACGCGAATGATCCGACGCCATTGGTCTGTCATGGCGTTTGGGAAGGTCAAATTGCCCATGCACCACAAGGTGACAACGGCTTTGGCTACGATCCAGTATTTTTGCCCCATGATCAGCAATGCACCGCTGCCGAAATGCCTGCGTCAGAGAAAAAACAACGCTCACATCGCGGTCAAGCCCTCAACGCCCTATTTCAAGCCTTAAAAGCGTCGCAATAACCCATGATTCCATTAAGTTTGTATGTACACATCCCGTGGTGTGTACAAAAATGCCCGTATTGTGACTTTAACTCACACACGCAAAAAGGCGCGATCCCAGAAGACGATTATATCGATGCGTTGCTCGACGATCTCGACACCGACCTGGCCGCTTATCCCTCAATAGTCACGCGTCCACTGCACTCTATTTTTATCGGTGGCGGCACACCCAGCCTGATGTCGCCCGCTCAGATTGAGCGTTTGCTCGCCGGGATCAATGCGCGACTGACCCCGAGTAACAATATGGAAGTCACCATGGAGGCCAATCCGGGCACCGTCGAGGCCGATAAATTTATTGGCTATCGCCAAGCGGGCGTGACTCGTATATCCATTGGCGTACAAAGCTTTTCTGCCGATAAGCTTACCCGGCTAGGCCGTATTCATGGCCCTGGTGAGGCAGAACGGGCAGCTCACCTTGCCCACCAAGCGAGACTGACGAGTTTTAATCTCGATCTGATGCATGGTTTGCCCGATCAATCCGAACAAGAAGCACTCAGCGATTTGGAGCAAGCCATTGCACTGAAGCCGCCGCATATTTCTTGGTATCAACTGACTATCGAGCCTAATACTCAGTTTTACTCTAAGCCGCCCACCCTGCCAGAAGAAGACACCTTGTGGGACATCTTTGATCAAGGCCATCAACGACTGACCGATGCGGGATATGTGCAGTACGAGACCTCCGCCTATAGCCTGCCAGGCCACCAATGTGCACATAACCTCAACTA
Organism: Salinivibrio sp. AR647; assembly: GCF_001995415.1. NCBI lineage: Bacteria > Pseudomonadati > Pseudomonadota > Gammaproteobacteria > Vibrionales > Vibrionaceae > Salinivibrio > Salinivibrio sp. AR647. Next base: position 75,344 of record NZ_MUFE01000012.1, read on the forward strand.
CTGGCGTTTTGGGGATTATTTGGGAATTGGCTGCGGCGCACATGGCAAACTGACCTTGTTAGAGCATGACCAACCTCGTTTACTTCGTACCGTCAAAGTGAAACACCCACGTGGCTACCTCGATCCAGACAAAGCCTACCTCACCGACAGCCAGTGGGTAAAACATACCGATCTTGCGTTTGAGTTTTTTATGAACCGTTTTCGCTTGCTCGAGCCCTGCCCCAAAGCTGATTTTGTCAGTCACACTGGGCTACCGCTGTCACATCTCGCCGCGCCTATCTCTCAAGCTTCTGAGCAAGGCTTAATCACAGAAACAAGCACCCATTGGCAAATCACGCCAAAAGGTAAATTATTTCTCAATGATCTGCTGGCCATTTTTTTAGCCGACTAATGCAACAAACGATGTGTTAAGGTGCCTATAAATTAGGCGCCGGAACATAAGGCGAGCCCTATCATTCAACAAGCTAAAAAGGATATCTCTGTGACTCCGTCATTTCGCGTCGAGCCCAAGCATTGGACCTTAATTGCGGCCCTTATTATCGCCGTTTACGCCTGTTACCTTTTGATCGAGCCCTATATTGGTGCGATTGTGCTCGCCTTTATCGTGTCGTTGCTGTTCTTCCCCGTCCATAAACGCATCGAAGAAAAGATTGGTCAGCGACCCAATACTGCATCGGTCTTATCTTGCATTCTGATCACCTTTATCATCTTTATTCCACTCACTGTCGTGGCGGGTGCGATCATCGATCAAGGTGTGAGCTTTTTCACTCGTAGCTATGAATGGCTTAATAACGGCGGGGCCAGGCAACTGATCAATAACCCGCAGATACAATCAGCCTTACACTTTGTCAATCAGTGGCTACCGTTTGATGTCATCGACCCTCAAGAGACGGTTAAAAAACTGGCCGCGTGGATGTCCTCTTTTAGCGGTCAAATGCTTGAGTTCAGCTCTGGAGTACTGGGCGATGTCACTAACTTTTTTATCACCTTTATGCTGATGTTATTTGTGCTGTTCTTTTTACTGCGCGATCACGACAACATTATCCAAACACTGCGTCATGTTATCCCTTTGTCACGTAGCCAAGAAGACCAACTGCTTGATGAAGTGGAGAAAGTCGCCAAATCGGCTGTTCTCGGTTCATTCCTCACTGCTTTAGCACAAGGTGCTGCAGGCGGACTAGCGATGTGGGCAGTAGGCTTACCGGCCCTTTTTTGGGGCACCATGATGGCCTTTGCCTCTTTTATTCCTGTGATAGGGACAGCACTTATCTGGTTACCAACAGTGCTATATCTCGCAGTAATCGGTGACTGGCAGTGGGCGCTCGCGCTTTTAGTATGGAGCGTTGTGGTTGTCGGCTCCATTGATAATCTACTTCGCCCTTTTTTGATGCAGGGAAACTCTGGCATGAACACCCTGCTTATCTTTTTCTCATTGTTGGGCGGTTTGCACCTCTTTGGCTTAATGGGGTTAATTTACGGTCCGATTATTTTCTCATTAACATTGGTGTTATTCCGGATGTATGAGCTCGAGTTTGCACACTTCCTTGATCGCCAAGACAACGCCTAACCCGTTAAGGATTGGCCTGGTGCGTGCTTTGTGGGAAAATTCGACTCCCGACGCGCCAGGTTATTTCGGTGCGCTTTATTACCGTCGATAATGCAAAGAGAACAATCATGACCCTCACGGCCCCCAGTGAAATTGCTCAGCGTCACCTTCCGTTGTTTGATAATAAACACCTGCTGTTGGCAGGAGAGCTCGAAGATGACTTTGTCCAACAATTATCGCAACGTGCCGCAAGCGTCACTGTCTTTACGACGCATCACGGTTTCGCCACACGCCAGAAAAAAGCGTCGATTACTGTTCATGCAGGCGCGACGCTCGATATCGATCATCCCATCGATCTGGTCTTATTTTATTGGCCTAAAGCAAAAGCAGAAGCTGATTACTTACTCGCAATGTTGACACACGCATTGGGGAAAGAGGTTGATTGGATGGTAGTGGGTGAAAACCGTAGTGGCATCAAAAGCATTGAAAAACGCTTCGCTCCCTACGGGTCTATTAGCAAATACGATGCTGCGCGGCGCTGCAGTATGTATTACGGTACCTGCCACACCCCTGCGAGCTCTTTTTCGTTGGAAGCGTGGTTTACTGACTACCCATTAACCCTCGGCGAGACGTCACTGACCATTCGTGCGTTACCCGGCGTATTTAGCCAAAAAAGTTTAGATGACGGTACCGAGTTATTGCTTCGTCATCTTCCGTCGATCAAAGGAAACGTATTAGACGTAGGTTGCGGCGCAGGCGTGATAGGTAGCTATATCCTTGCTACTTATCCTGATTGCCAAGTGACGCTTGTGGATGTTAATTACCTCGCCATTGCATCAAGCAAAGCCACACTTGCCGCCAACGGCTTAGATGGGCAAGTTTTACCTTCAGATATGCTTGATGGTGTTGAGGCGACATTTAATACTATCATTAGTAATCCTCCTTTCCATGATGGACTGGATACACGCTACTCACCAACCGAGTCTTTGTTACGTAACGTCCCCTCTCACCTATCCAAAGGTGGCCAGCTCATTGTGGTGGCCAATAGTTTCTTACGCTATCCGCCGATAATTAAAGACAGTCTCGGACAGTGTGAATCGATCGCCAAGACTCGACGCTTCGCGGTCTATCACGCATATAAAACACGTGAGTAAGATCAGAGCAACGGGTTACCTTTAGCAGCTTTATTATCACCACATTTATCATCGCTAAAGCCTGCATTGAAGACTCATTACAACAAAAAGCCCTGACCGTCAGGCCAGGGCTTTATTGGTTTTTCATCAAAGATTAAAGATACAAAAAAGCCCCGACCGTTAGGTCAGGGCTTCGTATTTCACTCATCAAAGTCTTACATATCATTGCTTTGATGCTTAAATGTTTGCTAACTAAAGCCCAATATTAAGCTCTAATTAGATTATCTTGCTTGATGCGATGAGGATTTTGAATCGAGACGCGCAGTGTATGCCAATACATGAGCATCGAAGATATCAAAAGCATCGAGTTATCAACAAGATAAGCAATGAGAGCCTGGCGATGTCCTACTCTCACATGGGGAGACCCCACACTACCATCGGCGCTGCTTCGTTTCACTACTGAGTTC